>CAXGMX010000144.1:0-5353 GCA_964010955.1 uncultured bacterium | reverse complement strand
CGATTGTTGGTAGGAGTTGCCGCGGCTGCTGTCACCGGTGGCATAGCCATCCTGGTGTGTTGGCTGCTCGGCGATAGCCCTCCCAAGCCACCAAACCTCATCGTCATCACGGTAGACACCCTACGTCAAGACCATCTAGGATGCTACGGCAGCGATACCAAAACACCGGCTCTCGACAAGCTGGCGGCCGAGGGATTTCGCTTCAGAGATAGTGTAACCGTGGCACCGACTACTCTCCCGAGCCATACATCGTTGTTCACCGGCTTATATCCGGCTCGCCACGGAGTAAGACTCAACGGCCGATTCCAAGTTCCGGACGAGGCACAGACACTAGCGGAGGTACTGTACGCTAACGGCTACCGGACTGCGGCTTTTGTAGGATCCGCGGTGCTGAACAAACACTACGCGCTCAACCAGGGTTTTCAGATCTACAACGATGACGTCGGTTCTGATGTAAACTCCGCCCAGGCCCAGCGACGGGGCGCTGATGTCTCACACGCTGCTATCGACTGGCTCGAAGGCGTAAAGGTACCCTTTTTCCTCTGGGTGCACTATTTCGATCCGCACGGACCATACGATCCGCCGCCACCATATGACTCCGATTACTACAAAGGAGATCCGCGGAACCCTAAACATACGTCGATGGAAGGAGTCTCGGTGGTGTATTATCAGAATTTCGATGGGATTACTGACATCCGTTATCCAATGGCACAGTATAAGGGAGAAATCACCTATACCGACAAGGCCATCGGGCAACTCCTCGAAGCCGCTGATCGCAGTGGGTTTCGTGACAATACCCTCGTCCTCATGACTGCAGATCATGGCGAGAGCCTTGGTGAAAATAACTATTACTTTGACCATGGCGAAACCCTGCACGATACCTCGATGCGAGTCCCACTGATCATCCGCGCTCCATGGCTTGAAGGCACTCGTGTGGTGGAAGGACCGATGAGCCTGGTCGACGTCTACCCCACTGTCCTGAACCTCCTCGATATCGAGATGCCAGAAGGGATTCAGGGGCAGAGCGTTGCAGACTACCTCGCAGAAGGCAGTGTGCCGGACCGAGAGCTCTTCATGGAGACGATGCTGCCAATGACATCCAAACGTTCCGCTATCTTCGGCATTCAAACCGAACATTGGAAGATGACACTAAGGCAGAACCGCGTCAATCTTTTCCACAGAATCTCTGATCCTGGGGAGCAAAAAAACGTTGCCAAACAACACGCAATGGTTAGTGATTGGCTTGCTGGCCTGATAAAGGGTTACTTCCAGACACAGCCGCTCAAGGCAGAGAGGTTCAAGCCGAGCCCAGAGCACATCGAACAGCTTCGGGCGCTTGGATATGTTCAATAACTAATAGGTACTCTCAATGAAAATGCAGTTTATGTAACTAAAAACCTTCCACCCGTTTCCTCTACATAGACTAACTTCCTATGTTTATTACGTTTTGCACTTATTAGTTGAAGTTACGTCTTTAAATGTTAAGGTTAGTTTACTTTAATTTAATTCTTACTTTGGACGCATGCGGCTTTATTTTAATAATATTCAGTACAGAACAAGTTGAGATGATTACTAATATTTTGAAAAGGGGTTTTTAATTTTCGTATCTTTATTGCATTAATATTGATAAACACTACTGAAAGTGCTTATGCATATATTGGGCCTGGCGCAGGCTTTGCCTTTGTCTCCTCATTTTTTATATTATTAATAACTATTGTTGTATCTTTGCTGATTTTTCTATTCTGGCCCATACGATTTTTAATCAAGAGTGTCAGAAGAAAGAAAACGTCAAATTCAAAATATAATGTCCAACGTGTTATAATAATAGGTTTAGATGGAATGGATCCTGATTTAGCGTCCCAATTTATGAAAGAAGGTAAACTGCCAAATCTATCCGAATTGAGTAAATCAGGAACATTTCAGAAGCTGCAGACCACACTCCCTGCGTTATCGCCAGTGGCCTGGTCAACATTTATCACAGGCGTTGATCCATCCAGACATAATATATTTGATTTCTTGAACCGAAACCTTCGAACCTATCTTCCAGAACTATCCTCAACAAAGATTGAGAAATCATCCAGGTCCATTTCTATTGGAAGTTGTTCGATACCTCTGGGCAAACCAAAGGTCAAATTGCTTAGGAAGGGTAGGCCGTTCTGGAATATTCTGGATGAATATGGCATTTTTAGTTCCGTAATAAGGGTGCCGATGACATTTCCACCAGAGAAACTCAATGGTGTCTTACTATCAGGCATGTGTGTGCCTGATCTGAGAGGGACACAGGGGACATTTACTTTTTATACCTCCAATAATAGTGGCTCAAATGAGAAAAAGACAGGAGGTGTTCATATCCCGGTCAATATTGAAGGTCGCAAGATCAGAACTTATATTCCTGGTCCTCAAAACAAATCATTAAAACAGGTTGAAGAGATACGGATTCCCCTGGAGATTACACTTAACGGAAACACAGAAGCAGAGGTAAAGGTTTCAAAAGATAAATTCAGATTGAAACCGGGATTGTACTCGCAGTGGATTAAATTAACCTTCAAGACCGGTCCCGGTGTAAAGATACGGGGAATCTGCCTCTTTCTTATTAAACAGATTCACCCCCACTTTGAAATGTATATGAGTCCCATAAATATAGACCCTGAAAAACCTTCGCTTCCTATTTCTTATCCCTTCTCTTATTCGATTTATCTATCTAAATTGATGGGAAGTTATGCAACGCTTGGGCTGGCTGAAGACACGTGGGCATTGAATGAGAGGGTTACAAATGAAGATGTTTTCCTCCAACAGGTTTATAAGCACCATCATGAGAGAGAGGAGATGTTCTTCAATGCCCTTGATAAAACAAGAAGAGGATTGTGCGTTTGTGTTTTTGACACGACGGATAGAATCCAACACATGTTTATGCGTTTCATAACAAAGGACCATCCCGCCCATGCTATAGGAGTTGATCAGGAAAAGTACAGGGGTACCATAGAGGACCTTTATAAGAAAATGGATCATATGGTAGGTAAGGTTATGAAGAGGATAGACAAGAAGAATGATGCCCTGATTATCATGTCAGACCATGGGTTTAAGCCTTTTAAACGAGGTATTAATCTAAATACGTGGCTATATAAGAATGGGTATCTGGTCCTGAAGGATGAGAAAGAAACAGGAAATGAATGGTTTCAGGATATAGAATGGGAAAAGACCAGGGCATATACATTTGGAATGAGCGGTATATACATAAACGAGAAAGGAAGAGAATCAAAAGGAATCGTAACTAGAGAGGAAAAGGAAGAGTTAAAAAGGGAATTGATAAATAAATTGAATGGATTAATGGATGATGAAATGGGCGTTGTCGCCATAAGAGAATGCTTCAACATTACAGATTATTATAACGGGCCATATAAGGAAAACGGGCCTGATATTATCATAGGTTGCAATGAGGGTTACAGGGCTTCATGGGGTGCGGCAGTTGGCAGGGTAGATGAAAAAATATTTGAAGACAACAAGAAAAGCTGGAGTGGTGATCACTGTATGGACTCACGATTGGTTCCGGGGGTATTTTTCTGTAATAGGAAAATTTCTCGGGACAATCCACATATTGCAGACATAGGACCTTCTGTCCTTGAGTTATTTGGAATAGAAATCCCATCTTATATGACCGGAAAACCTTTGTTTAATGCAGAGAATAAAGAAGAGGAAAATTAGGCTGATGAGAAATTTCTATTTTTGTATGAAAAAAAACCTGATATGGGGAATGGTTTCTATTATCCTATGCGTTTTTATCTATCAACGGTTCCTGCACAGGTAATACGAGTTCAGCACAAACTACAAAAAAAATTCTGCTATTGGGTTTTGACGGTATGGATCCTGTTTTGCTTGATGGATATATGAAAGAGGGAATACTTCCAAACTTTAAACTCCTCAAGGAAAAGGGGGATTTTAAACCACTGGTTACCTCTATGCCACCTCAAAGCCCCGTGGCCTGGTCAAACTTTATCACTGGTATGAATCCCGGAGGGCATGGCATCTTTGATTTCATTGCCAGAGATCCCCAAACATATATACCTTATCTCTCTACTTCAAAGACAACAGAAGCGAAAAAAACCATAAAAATAGGCGATTGGCTAATTCCTTTTTCAAATGCTGAAACCTTACTATTAAGAAAAGGAAAGGCATTCTGGGAAATTTTACAGGATAATGGTATTCCGTCAACAGTTCTAAAGGTCCCTGCAAATTTTCCACCCGTCAGTACTGAAGCTAACACTCTTTCCGGTATGGGAACACCAGATATACTCGGAACCTATGGAACATTTTCCTTTTATACTACCAAAGATTTAGAGGATGAAGAGCAGGAGATAGAGAGCGGTAGACTGTTCAATGTAAAAATGTTGAACAATATCATAAAAACAGAACTTTCAGGGCCTCCAAATCCATTTAAGGTGAGCAGGGAAAGAGTAAGCACAGAGCTAATCATCAAAGTCGATAATAGTAACCCTGTAGCTTTGATACGAGTTGAAGACGAAGAGATACTTTTGAATGAGGGAGAGTGGAGTAAATGGATAAAGGTGCGTTTTAAACTTGCACCTCTTCAAAAATTGACGGGGATATGCAGGTTTTACTTAATGAAAGTACACCCTTATTTTGAACTTTACGTGTCGCCCATAAACATTGATCCTGCCAACCCCAACATCCCCATAAGCACTCCGGAGAGTTATTCTGCCGACATCGCAGATGAGATAGGTTATTACTATACTCAGGGTATGCCGGAAGATACTAAGGCACTGAATCAGGATTTCATCAATAACGAGGCTTACATTGAGCAATCTGACTTTATAATTAATGAGAGACAAAAGATTCTCAATCTTGAGATGGAAAGATTCTCATCAGGACTTTTGTTCGTATATTTTTCAACTACAGATCTTATCTCTCATATGTTTTTGGAGATATATAGGACAAGGAACATCCCGGCTACAAATCTGAAGAGGCAGAAAAATACTCTGACGTAATTAAAAGAACCTACAAGAAAATGGATACTCTTTGGGAGAGGTGATGAAAAAGATAGATAATGATACTACACTTATTATCCTTTCTGATCACGGTTTTGGACCATTTCGCAGGTATTTTCATATTAACAGATGGTTGAAAGATAATGGGTACCTCAACTTTATAGATGATAGCCTGAGTGAAAGTAATGAATTTTTTGAGAATGTTGATTTTGGAATGACAAAAGCGTACTCCCTCGGCTTTAATGGCATTTATCTTAACTTATTCGGAAGAGAAGGCATGGGTATTGTGTACGATGGAGCAAGAAAAAGAAAAGACTTAATAAAAAATCTTATAAGACAAACTTGAGGAC
>CAXGMX010000143.1:0-5376 GCA_964010955.1 uncultured bacterium | reverse complement strand
TAACCGACAAAAGTGGTGAATTTACCATTGAAAACATCCCTCCCGGAAAGTATACACTTAAGACATGGCATGAAGAATTTGAGCCTGTTAGTATGGAGATAACGGTAGGACCGAATGAGACGGTAGAGGTTGAACTTCCCCCAATTTCAGAAAGACGTGAACCAAGAGAGAAAACAAGGTAAGATATGTAGATGTTTAGTCGCCAAGCCACAAAGATATTAGCACCATCATTCAGGTGCTGGTTTTCATAGAAATAAATTCCAGTACATTACTCTGTCACAGATTCTTTGGCTTTCTCACCTGAGGCTTCAGCCTTTTTAAAAGTGTTTTTCTTTTCAATGATTTGAGCTTCTTTAAGAGCTTTAGCTTTTTTTCGCTCCTTGTGTATTTCCTTCAATGCGTCTTCCTGTTCCATGGCTCCAGTAAGCTTCGCCTCAAATGATAAAAGGCTTGGCGAGCCTTTGCCGGTCTGCCTGACCATCCTATATTTTTCAAATTCATCACGTGCCTCCGCTGGCTTACCCAGCTTCTCCAGTGCTGCCGCTTTATTGTAATAAGCATCCGCAAAACCACGATCGATCTGAATTGTTTTCTCATATTCTTCTAATGCCTCGTCCAATAGACCCTGCTTATGATATAGAGTGCCAAGATTGAAGTGGGCGTTCACGTAGTCCGGACTGGCCTCTATAACCTTCTTGTTCTCCTCAATAGCCTCTTTATACATTTCTTTACTGGCATAAACTACACCCAGGTAATAATGTGCATCTGCCATTTCAGGGTCTAATTCCAATGCTTTTCTCAATTCATTAAACGCCTCTTCGCTGTTACCCTTAAGATAATACACCAATCCTAAATTACTATGCGTATCTTTGTTACCAGAATTTAATTCATCAGCCTTGTTTAGCTCCTTCAGGGCCTTATCATATTCCTCAGTAGCAATATACGCAATGCCCAGATTGAAATGGGCCTTTTCATAACCGGGCTTAAGCTCAATAGATCTTTCGTAAGATGAAATAGCTTTTTCATGTACGTTGTAGTCCTGATATGCAACGCCCAGATGAAAATGGGCTCTCGAATTATAAGGATCATACTCTAGAACCTTATTATATTGTTCAAAAAGCGAGATCCATATTCTTCAATTGTTGATAATAGATACCCAGACGTATGCGGGCCTTTGAATCTTTCGGGTCTCTTTCAATTGCTTTGGAATAAATCATAAACTTATCATCCGGCACTCCGATTTTGTTATATGTCTCTGATAGCTTCATATTGGCTTCATTATAATCCGGACGAATTTCGATTGCCTTTCTAAATTCCTTTGCAGCCTCTTCCAGCATTTCCTTTTTAAAATAAACATCTCCCAATTTATAATAAACCTCAGCAATGTTTTTATCCAGATCAATAGCCTGCTTATACTCTTCAATAGCCTTGTCTGGTTTATCATCAAGGATGAGTTTATCCGCAAGGTCTATATGGTTTTGCGCATTATCACAGCTTGTAACAATTCCAATTAAGAAGATCACAAATAAATACCTGTATCTCTTTAAAAATCCAGAAAACATCTTAAGTTAACTCCTTCCAATTCATACATAATTATGGCCCACCAGACTAACAGGTGAGCTCAGTAATATTTATCCAATTTATTTTTGTTTTTCGACCTTTTTATCTTTGGCACAGATCATTAGAAGCCATCTTGCTCTAATATCCAGTCTTTGAAACTGGGAATAAGGTACCTCTGAATCTGCTCCTTATCTTCGATTCCTCGTAACGCAAGTGCTGCACCCTCTTTGCCTGTTTTTGCCTTCATTATCTTGCTGTAAGCTATATAATCACCGTACGCCTGAGGTCTATTGCCCATGGATGCATAAATCTGGCCTCTGTTATAATAGGCATCCTGGTAGTTCTTGTCTATCTCCAGTGTCAAGTCATACTCCGCTATTGCCCTCTTTAATTCTCCCGTTTTATGATATACCACAGCTATGTTAAATTGAGAATTGATATGTTTTGGATCAATCTCCAGTGCCTTCCTGTTCATCTTTAGAGCTTCATCATAATTCTCCTGAAAGGCATACACTATTCCCTTCTGATAATATGCCTCAATATTCTTCGGATCCAATCCTCCAGTGCCTTGTCGTAGTGCTTCATAGCCTCATCGAAATTCTTTTCCTTAAGTTGTATCATCCCATAATCAACGTATACTGGAGCGTAATTTGGATTTATTTCCAGGGTCTTCTTGTATTCTGCCATTGCATCATCCAGCCTGTTGGTCTTGAGATAGGACACAGCCAGGTTATAATGTGCATTGTCGTAGTTTGGTTGCAATTCTATAGTTTTCATATATAGAGGAATGGCTTTATCCTCAAACAGATTCATATCCTGATATGCAACTGCTAAATTATAATAGATAAATGGGTTATCAGGATCCAACGTCAGAGCTTCTTCGTATTCAGTGATTGCATTTCTTACCTGGTCCCACTTATGATAGAGTACCCCAAGGTCTATGCGTGCCATAGGATCATCTGGAGCTTCTTCTGTAGCATTGTATTTCTTTTCAAATAAAGAGTCTGGAGAACCCATTTCTATAAATGTTTCTGAAAGTCTCTTATAAGCCTCTACATACTTTGGATTAATCTCAATTGCCTTTCTGTAATGCTTAACAGCCTCCTCTGGCATCTGTTTCTTTACAGCGGCATTGCCCAGGCCAAAGTGTGCCTCTGCCGAATTTGGATCCCTTTTAATAGCTTTCTTAAACTCTATTGCTGCATCCTCAACCTTACCCTGTTCTAATAATGCCTGACCTACTTCAACATGGTTCGTCGCCTTTCCACAACCAACTAAGGCTACCAGTATTGCTAATGGTATTAAAATACCAGCTTTCTTGATTTTACTTATGATTATTGTCAACATACATTCCCTACCTAGAAAAAATTAAAAAAGAAATATAAATATAATTATAATATTATACACAAAAAACCTGCAAATAGTTTAACTAAATTTTATGTTATTACAAAAAACCCACCAGATTGGTGGGTTTTCTTATAGTAACATAACACCACTAAAAAATAAGGAGCCGGGCATAAACCCGGCTCCCTTTACTGTTACTTCAAACTTCTATATACATCAAATTAATGATGAACGCCATGCTTACCGGCCTTCATTCCTAACTCTTTAAGCTTCCTGTTGATGTACTCAACCTCGGCTGCAGGTGCATGATGCGTGTCTAACCAACCTGGCTCCGGACAAAGATCGAATATATTCTTGCCAGGGAACTCCTTAACAATCTTCGCACCTGACAACTCATTCATCCAATCACCCTTCCTCCAGAATTCAGACGGTACCCAGTTGATTCCTGCCTTCTTCTCAAGAGCAGTAAACCTTCTCGCCTGCTCCGATGCTACCTTGGCCTTAACCAACCATCTGTCCATACCAAAGGATCCGTCACAATACGTTGCATCGTTCCATGAACCATGCGCCATTCCCTTGAATATGTAAGTCATCCAGTATCCAACACTCTCAAAACATACTCTTTCTATGTCTGAACAGTTGGACATCCTGAACTCACCAGACTGACCCTGCGCACCTCCATAACCGGGACCATCATGATAAGCACCAATCTTCAAACTCCAGACGTGCTCACCAGCCCAGTCAGGATGGAGATCCTTAGGCATTGGCTCGCCCATTCCATCTAACTGCAGATTTTCTGCTACCTTAAACGTCTCAGTGTACTTCAGACCTGCATCCTTACAAGCTTCGTCCATTGCCTGCAGATTCTCTCTTGCAAACCTTGGTGAATGGCAATCGTCACATACTGATACCCAAGTGTCTCTCTTTTCCTTCCAGAGAGGCGCACCCCTGTCAGCATTGGACATACCCATACTTGTATATACAGTTGAAAGTCTCTGTACGTTGTGATGACCACCTCTTAAATGACAGTACTGACAGGTCGGTCCAACGTAATCAGCATCTGAGAGCTTCTTGGTCAGATCAAACTGAGTAGGATCCCATTTGTTGGTCTGCCATACAATACCGTGTATTGAGATGTCATATGCCTCCCAGTCCCTGTGATCTTTTCCCCAGTGACATGCCTTACACTGCTCTGACTTTCTGGCTACTACTGGATTGAACTGATGCCTCTGGTGACATGTGCTGCAACGCTCTTCTGCGCTTGTGTGGCAGAAAGTACATCCGGCTGTATCTCCCGGAGGCCTTTCAATTGACCATGCACACTCAACCTGAGCAAAACTTGAACATGATGCGTGTGATCCAATACCACCCTGTGAGTTCTGAACATACTGTTCTTCATGACAGTCACTGACACCGCAGGCCTTTGAACTTGGCATCAACAGCTTCTGGTGGTTGTTACCATGACATGTGTCACAGCCGGTCGGGCTTGGTTCAGCCTTGGCATGTGCACTCTTTTCGTAATCTCTTACGATACCCGGTGTGACTACTGAGTGACAACCCAGACACTCTTTCAGTCTGAACTGACCCTTGATCGGGTTTGAAGGCCTTACTTCATCCCTGTTGTACATGTAATCAGGAATGTAGTAACGATACGCAGGAAGTGTTCTCCAGAACCTGGAATACTTTCCAGGATATGGTGGAGCACCCTTTGGGTATCCCATATACTTAGCATACAAACCAGAAAAGAAAACCTTTCCGGAATTGTCAGGATCTCCAGGCATACCGTAAACCTCGTGAGGCACCCAGTGTGTGATGATCTCTACCGCCTCAGCGTCTTTACTGGAAAAATTCTCGTAAAAACAGAAAGCGGCTACAAACACAAGTAATGCAATGAATAACGTCTTAAATCTTAGCATTTATTCTTACCTTCTCCCTTCCATTTCTAACTATTGAAAAATAAAATATCTAACGTGAACTATAAAACAAATGTTTGTAAAGTCTTTTGGTAAAAATGAATCTTTGTGAAAAAAACAAGCACCCCCTTTCACTCAATATCATCTAAAAGCCTCTTTAATTTTGAGGGTGAATTATATAATTTTCTTATAATATGTCAATAAAAACTTGATAAAAAATACAAACAAATTAAAACTTTTTTCTGACGTAATGTTTCAACTACTTTTACCTTCTTTAGAGCCCCTTAAGAACCTCCACTTTTAGTAAAAATACATTCGATCAAGGGTATCTGGCAAGCTAAAATACCGAAATTTAGTCTCTATATACATGTTACATAAGCTGTTACATTAGATAGTTTACAAATATTCTACTGGTTCCAGGGTTTCTTTGCCGTTATACTCGAAATGTTAGTTTTCCGTCAAGAATAAGAAGTATTCTTGTGCTTCTTCACATAACTACTGAAATTAGCATATCTTATAGTACTGTCGAATTTGAACCACAACTATCTATACGTGGCGT
>CAXGMX010000142.1:0-5430 GCA_964010955.1 uncultured bacterium | reverse complement strand
TCTGTCAAAATTAATTCAAGACGTCTGGAAAAAGGAAATCAAGAATAAGATTTGTAATTGCATATTGGGAGGCTGATTCGTTTTCTTTACGCACCCTCTTTTGATAATTCATAAACTCTGCCCTGGTCCTCAACAATTGATCGAGGAAAGAATCACGCTCTTCTGCCTTTTTCCTTAAAGCAGCAATCTCTTCATCTCCTGTTTTCTCATCACTCTCAGTTTTACTGTTTGCGTCTGCATCGGTTTCCAGCTTTGAATTTTCATTTGAACTTTCGAGGTTCTCTTTATCTTCAGCGTTATTTACGACTTCATCGTGTTCCTCTTTCGCTCTTTCTTCATCCTGATTGTTTCGCACTTCAGACATAACAACAAATCCCTCCTATGGTTTCACAAGAATGAACTATCTAAAAAAGCTTCTTAACCTTCTGGAAAAAGCTCTTTCGTTTGGGAGTTACATTCTTATGTTCTGATTCCGCAAATTCTCTTAATAATTCTTCCTGTCTTGGAGTCAATTTATTAGGAGTTTCAACTACAATATGTACCAGCAAATTCCCTACACCATGACCACGAACATGTGGAATGCCTTCACCTTTAACCGGTATGACCTCATCACTTTGCGTCCCGGCAGGAATCCTTACTTTCCTTAGTTTCCCCAGAATAGTAGGGACCTCAATTTCACATCCTAATGCCGCCTGAGTAAACGTAATTGGATACTCACAAATTATATCATAATCCTGCCTTTGGAAGATCGGGTGTGGTTGTACGTGTATATCACAATATAAATCTCCAGGTTGTGCCCCATTTGCCCCTGATTCACCCTGGCCGGTAACACGCAATCTCGCACCATCTTCAATACCGGCAGGTACCTGAACCTTAATACTTGATTTTTTCGGATACACACCGTGGCCACTACATTTCTTACAAGGAGTTTCAATAATCTTTCCACTGCCCTGGCATTTAGGACATGTAGTTCTAAGCGTAAAAAAGCCCTGTCTCTGGTGAATTTCTCCCTTACCTTTACAATAAGGACAGGAAACCGGAGATGTTCCTTTGCGAGCGCCAGTTCCCCGGCATTCCTCACAGAAATCTCTCTTGGTAATCTCTATTGTTTTTTCTATTCCCGTAGCAACATCTTTGAATTCCATGGAGATATCACATCTTAAACTAGCTCCCCGTCTTGACGTCTGCCTTGTCCTGCCGCCAAAGAATTCCTCAAATATACTGCCTCCACCGCCAAAAATATCACCAAATGCATCGAATATATCTTCAAAGTTACCAAATCCTCTTGTATCGGCCCCTCTTAATCCTTCATGGCCAAATTGATCATACCTTTTTCTCTTTTCAGGATCACTGAGAACTTCGTATGCCTCCGCTGCTGCTTTAAATTTCGCCTCTGCCTGCTTATCTCCCGGATTCTTATCAGGATGATACTTCAATGCCATTTTCCTATATGCCTGTTTTATCTCATCCTGACTTACACTCCTTTCAACCTCCAGAACCTTATAATAATCTTCTTTTTTCATATTTCAACCGGGCATATTTCACAATTTACAGACAAACTTTGAACACTATCAAACTTTATTTTCAGGCATATAAGCCTAAAATACATAACAACTTAACACTTACAATTAATTTTTCAAATTATATGATACAGGTGATAAATAAAATGTCAAGCAGGTTTTACAGCCTACAGAATTCTTCGAATTTTAAAACAAAAAGGCCACATAAATGTGGCCTTTTCTCATAATAGTTATATCATCATTTTCAGTCATTTAACTAGAACACGCTACCCTCAACTGGAGATTCATCATCTTCATCTTCTTTTAACTCCGTGACCATTACCTCGGTTGTCAACATTAGTCCGGCTATGCTGGCTGCATTTTGTAACGCTGTACGTGCAACCTTTGTTGGATCAATTATTCCTCTTTCAAACATATCTACAAATTCAGATGTGTTGGCATCAAATCCTGTATTAGTACTTTTTTCTTTTACTTCTTCAACAACTACAGAACCTTCACCACCTGTATTGGAGACAATCTGTCTCAAGGGAGCCTCAATTGCTTTTCCAATTATATCAGAGCCTACCTTTTCATCACCATTTAATTTCTTGCGCAATTCCTCAACCTTTGGAATTGTCCTGATAAAAGCAACTCCGCCTCCCGGAATAATGCCTTCTTCCACAGCAGCCCTTGTTGCATTAAGTGCATCCTCTACACGCGCCTTTCTCTCATTTACTTCAGCCTCTGTTGCGCCACCCACATTTATTACGGCAATGCCACCGGTAAGCTTTGCGAGTCTTTCCTGAAGTTTTTCCTTGTCATAATCAGATGTAGTCTGCTCAATCTGGTTTCGGATCTGAGAAATTCTACCCTGTATATCTGATTTCTCCCCGGCGCCTTCTATTATCGTCGTATTTTCCTTATCAATTGTAACACGTTTTGCAGTCCCAAGATCACTAAGCTCCAGAGTCTCTAACTTTATCCCAAGGTCCTCTGATATCAAACGCCCATTCGTAAGAATTGCTATATCCTCAAGCATTGCCTTCCTTCTATCGCCAAAACCAGGTGCCTTAACTGCAGCACAGTTCATGACCCCCCGGATTTTGTTGACAACTAACATAGCCAGGGCCTCGCCCTCAACCTCCTCAGCAATGATCAAAAGCGGTTTGCCAACACTTGCCAGCTTCTCCAAAAGGGGTAACATCTCTTTCATATTGGAAATCTTTTTCTCATGAATTAATATGTATGGATCTTCAAAGATAACTTCCATAGTCTGAGCCTTTGTCACAAAATAAGGGGAAATAAATCCCTTATCAAACTGCATTCCCTCGACAACTTCTAATGTGGTTCCCATACTTTTAGCTTCTTCAACTGTAATAACACCGTCCTTACCCACCTTATCCATCGCATCCGCTAACAAATTACCAATTGACGAATCATTATTAGCTGAGATCGTTCCAACCTGTGCGATCTGTGACCTATCTTTGACTTTTTTGCATATATTATTCAATTCCTCTACCACCACACTTACGGCCTTGTCAATGCCCCTTTTCAGAGCCATTGTATTCGCACCTGCTGTTACGTGCTTCATACCTTCATTGAAGATTGCTTCAGCCAGAATAGTTGCAGTAGTAGTACCGTCACCGGCAACATCACTGGTTTTAGAAGCTACTTCGCAGACCATCTTTGCTCCCATATTTTCAAAGGGCTCACTCAGTTCTACCTCTTTTGCTACAGTAACACCATCCTTTGTAACTGTAGGTGAACCAAAACTCTTTTCCAAAATCAGGTTTCTACCGGTTGGACCCATAGTTACTCTGACAGCATCTGCCAGTTTCTTTATACCATTTTTTATATTGCGCCTTGCTTCTTCATCAAACAAAAGCTGTTTTGCAGCCATAATATACCTCCTGAACTTGATTAATCAATTTTAGCCAAGATATCGTTTTCTTTTAAAATAAGATAGTCCTTACCACCTACTGTTATTTCTGTTCCTGCATACTTTCCGTATAGAACCTGATCACCTTTTTTACTAAAAGCTCGGCTCTTTTACCGCTGTCCAGGAGTTTCCCCTCACCAACAGACACAACCTTACCTTTTGTTGGTTTTTCTTTTGCTGAGTCCGGTAAAACAATTCCACCTTGTGTCTTTTCTTCTGCTTCAAGTGGTTCAACTACAACTCTGTCATCTAAAGGCCTGATTGCCATAACAAATTCCTCCTTTTATTTTTATAATCACATAAAACCGAATTAATTCACAATGCCAGAAAGAAATTCCCTAACTGGCTGCAGGCTTACTGGTAAGACGTTACATCATTCCCGGCATACCGCCCATACCACCCATACCACCCATACCACCCATACCACCCATACCACCCATACCACCAGGAGGCATACCGCCACCGGGAGGCATCATGGCATCATCTTTCTTTGGAATATCTGTAATGAGACAATCACTTGTAAGGAGTATACTTGCGATGCTCAACGCATTCTGTAATGCACTCCTTGTAACTTTCGTAGGATCTATCACGCCGGATTCAATAAGATTACCGTATTCTTCCTTTTCTGCATCATAACCAAAGGCCTTGTCCTTTGATGCCAGAATCTTTCTTACCACTACCGCACCTTCCAACCCTGCATTTTTGACTATCTGTTTAGTTGGCCCGCTAAGTGAATCTCTTATAATGTCAACACCATAGTTTTCATCATCTTTTAATTTGAGATCATTTAATACCTCGGAAGCTCTTAATAATGCAACACCGCCGCCCGGCAAGACACCTTCGTCGATTGCAGCACGAGTGGCATGTAATGCATCCTCTACACGCGCTTTTTTCTCCTTCATCTCTGTTTCAGTTGATGCACCTACGTTTATCTGTGCTACACCACCTGCTAATTTTGCCAGCCTTTCCTGTAGTTTCTCACGGTCATAGTCAGATGTTGTATCATCTATTTCCCTTCTTATCTGATTTATACGCCCGGTAATATCCTTGGTACTACCACCACCTTTTACAATAGTCGTATTTTCAGAATCTATATTAATCTTCTTTGCTGTACCCAGCTCATCCAATTCAATGTTTTCCAGCTGTGTTCCCAAATCCTTAACTACCGCATTACCGCCTGTAAGTACTGCAATATCATCCATCATGGCCTTCCTTCGGTCTCCATATCCCGGCGCCTTAACTGCAGCGCAGGTAATCGTACCACGGATGTTATTTATAACCAAAGTTGCTAACGCCTCTCCTTCTATATCTTCTGCAATTATCTAAAAGAGGTCTTTTAGTCTTTGCAACTTTTTCTAAGTAAAGGTACTATCCCCTTTACACTTGATATTTTTTCTTCGTGTATTAACACATAGGCATCCTTCAACTCCACCTTCATATTATCTTTATCTGTTGCAAAATGAGGTGATAAATATCCACGGTCAAACTGCATACCTTCGACTATCTCAACATCCGAATCAATACTCTTTCCCTCTTCAACAGTGATAACACCATCTTTACCCACTTTTTCCATTGCGTTTGCTATCATCGTGCCTACTTCACTGTCGTTATTTGATGCAATGGTTCCTATGTTGGCAATTTCTGCCTGATCTTTAATTCCTTTACTCATGGTCAGAAGCTTTTCCACCACTGTATCAACTGCTATCTTCATTCCGCGGTTAAGCGCAACAGGGTCTATACCAGCCGAAACACACTTTAAACCATTATTGAAAATAGTTTCTGCCAATACAGTTGCCGTGGTAGTTCCGTCTCCTGCAACGTCACTTGTTTTAGATGCAACTTCCTTCACCAGTTTTGCGCCCATATTCTCGTAGGGGTCCTTTAATTCAATTTCCTCTGCAACAGTTACACCGTCTTTCGTTATAGTGGGACTTCCCCATCCTTTATCAAGAACAGCATTTCTACCTCTCGGACCAAGTGTACTCTTAACGG
>CAXGMX010000141.1:0-5433 GCA_964010955.1 uncultured bacterium | reverse complement strand
GTGACGGTGAAAAGATTACGCATGAGAAAGGTTTTAGTTCCTGTCATGGCCATATTTATCTTGAAAGTGAACAGATCAGGATCCCCGCTTGTATTTACATCATGAAATCTCCGAATTCATACACAAGGGAAGATATTATAGAAATCCATACCTTTGGTTCGCCTCCACTGCTTGAAATGCTCGCGGAAACACTGCTTTCGTCGGGAAGTGAGAATGTTTACAGGGAGAATGGAGAGGAAGCGGTAAGGAACATTCGGATTGCAGAACCCGGAGAATTCACCAAAAGAGCATTCTTGAATGGGAGAATAAGTCTTGCCGAAGCGGAATCGGTATTACGCATAATACGTTCCCGGACAGATTCTGAGTTGTTAATGGCTGTTTCGAATCTGAAGGGAAGGTTAACTGAGCGTATGAATAACATACAGGGGGAATTGGTGAAACTCTGCGCCAGGATAGAGGCTGCTATTGATTTCCTCGATCAAGACATTGAATTAATTACGCTAGATGAAACAAAGAAACAACTTGAGCATATAAAAGAAGAGTTATACATAGTTGCAGGAAGCGGACAAAAGCCGAGGATATCTCATTATGGTGTAAAGACTGTTTTAATTGGCTGGCCTAATGCCGGCAAGTCAAGTTTGTATAATAAGCTGTTAAATCGTTCAAGGGCGATAGTAACACGGGTTAGTGGTACGACTAGAGATACGCTGGAAGCTGACGTGGATTTAGAAGGAATAAGTTTCCGGATTATAGATACCGCAGGAATTGCTTATGGAAAAGGAGAATTGGAGTCTGTAATTGAGCAAAGAACTTACGGTTCTATAGATACCGCCCAAATTGTTGTATTTGTTATAGACGGTTACATGGATCTCTCCAGTGAGCAGATAAAGTTCTTTGATTCTATAACTACAAGAAGCAAGATAATAGTGATTAATAAGATTGATCTGCAACAAAAGACTTGTTATGAGGATCTTTCCTCAGAGATGAGGACCTTTCCTGTAGTCAAAACATCTGTGCTTACCGGTGAGGGATTAAATGAATTGAAAAAGACAATGGTCTCCAGTGTTTTTGAAAATAACATTGATCTATCTGCGTCAGATGTAGTTTTTACAATAAGGCAGAGAGTTGTACTCGGCAGGGCGCTTGATATTTTAGAGCAAATATCAGATTCATTAAATGAAGGAATAGGTTACGAGCTTGTGGCGATAGATTTGAGAAAGGCGTTGGATACTATTGGTGAGGTTACCGGGGAGGTGTTAACGGATGATATTTTAGACAGAATATTTTCAGAGTTCTGTATTGGAAAATAAACTTGCTGATTCTGGGAAATCTACTTGACATTCTATATATTGTATGTTAGCTTACGAGACATCCAATATGTTGATGTCGCAAGATTACTTTTGCGTGAATTATTTTTTATACTATACCGATATGAAATGTTTATTTTGTAAGGTTGACAACGATAAAGTTATTAATTCAAGATCATCAACGGATGGGTTTAGTGTAAAGCGAAGGCGGGAATGTTTAAATTGTGGCAGACGATTTACAACATACGAGAGGGTTGAAGAAAGTCCAATAAGGGTAGTAAAGAAAGATGGCAGCAGGATTAATTTTGATCGTAATAAGATATTGACAGGATTACTCAAAGCGTGTGAAAAAAGACCCGTATCAATTGACACACTTGAAAATATTGTGTCTGAGATAGAAAGTGTGGTATACGATAAGTTTGAGAGGGAGGTTGCAACAACGTCTATCGGTGAGCTTGTTATGCAGCACCTCAGGGTTCTGGATAAAGTTGCTTATGTCAGGTTCGCATCAGTCTATAGAGAATTTAAAGATATAAATGAATTTATTAACGAGTTGAAACCTTTAATGCCTTCAACTAAACATACAAAACAAAAAAAGACAGGAAAGGATGGAGGGTAATGATACGATGACAATTGAAACGATTCAAAAGCGTGATGGTAGAATGGTAGCATTTGATGAAAGCAAAATTGCCGATGCTATTTTTAAGGCTGCAAAAGCTGTTGGTGGTGCAGATCGGGCTATTGCTACAGAGCTTGCAAGTGTTGTTACTCATTTTTTACAGAAAAGATTTGAAGGTGTAATTCCTGGTATAGAGGATATTCAGGATTTAGTTGAAGAGATTTTAATTAAAAATGAACATGCAAAGACAGCGAAAGCTTACATATTGTACAGAGGAGATAGGACAAAAGTGCGCAAAGCGCTCCGCGTCAGAAAACAAGTCACCAAGAGCGGTGATACAACCGATGCAGCGTTAATGGTTGATCTTGTATCCAAAGATGAATCATTTCCATGGAACAAGAAAAAATTGCATTGGCCCTGGAGAAAGAAGCGGAATTGTCAGAAGACATAGCTCAGGAAATTGCTAATGTCGTTGAGGGCCGCATTTTTGCTTCTGGCATGAATCGAATAACCACGTCATTGATTCGTGAGTTAGTTGATAACGAACTTTTTGAAAGAGGTTACAATGCAAAGCTTGAAAAGCAGACCAGCATAGGCATGCCAAAGTTTGATATTGAACAACTTATATATTCAAAGGTTAAGGAAAACAGCAACATAGCCACAAATAATCCGGAAGCCATCAACCTTGCCGTTGCTGAAAATACTATGAAGCAATACGCCCTCCAGGAAGTCTTTTCTAAAGACGTTGCAGAGGCGCATACCTCCGGGATGGTTCATATTCATGATCTCGGATATCCGACCAGGGTATATTGTTCTTCTCATTCACTGGAGTATCTGAAAAAATATGGATTAGAGCTGGAAAATCTGGACACATCTTCTGCTCCTGCCAGTCACGCCCGGACACTTACGGGCCATTTGAATACATTTCTTGCCTCGATGCAGGCTTACTATGCAGGAGCTTTAGGGATAGGTTATATAAACATTATGTATGCTCCATATGTAGAACATATGAACTATGCCGAAATGAAGCAGGAGGCTCAGCACTTAATCTTCAGTGGTTCACAAAGCGCTTTCTCTCGAGGAGGCCAGACATTATTCCTGGATTTTTAATATACACACAGGTATACCAAATTATCTTAAAAAGATACAGGCTATTGGGCCGGGTGGTAAACCTACAGGCAGGCCTTATGGAGAATATGAATTAGCTTCACAACGGTTTACAAAGGCCATGCTTGATGTCTGGCGTGAGGGTGATTGTTATGGTCATGTATTTGCATTTCCTAAATGTGATTTGCATATAAGTCATGATACATACAAAGATCCCAAGCAATATGAGCTTCTGGAGTATGCGGCTCAGATTGCCAGTGAAAACGGGGTGCCGTATTTTGTATTTGACAGAGATGAAATAACCCTGTCAGCATGTTGTCGTCTGCGTACGACTATTGATGACAATTACATGATTGATCATCCGGAGAGTATGAGATTTTGTGGTTTCCAGAATATAACGGTAAGTCTTCCTCAGGCTGCCTACAGGGCCGGCAGGGGGAACCTTGATAATCTTTATAAGGAGATTGATAAGGGTATAGATATTGCCGTCAAGGCTCATTTCCAGAAAAAGAAGTTCATTACCAGACTGATGTCGGGACCTGAAATGCCGTTGTGGGAAATTGGTAAGACAGCCAAAGATGGCAGACCATATGTAGATCTGGAAGCGGCGACTTACATCGTCGGTATTATAGGTCTGAATGAATGTTTGCAATATATGATTGGTAAGGAGTTACATGAAGAAGATGATGCCCTTAAGCTCGGCTTACGCATTATCTCTCATATGTATTTCAAGGTAAAGGAAGAGGGGAAGAAGCACAATCTGAAGTTTTCACTTGAAGAATCGCCTGCGGAAAGTGCAAGTCGAAGGCTTGCCAAGATTGATGTCAGAAATTATAAGGAAGCTGTAGACCTGGTTAAGGGCCACATGGAAAGAGACGAATTTTACTATACAAACAGTGTTCATTTACGTCCTGATGCGCCTGTGGATATGGTTAAGAGGATAGAGGTACAGAGTATGTTCCATGGTATGATTGAATCCGGTGCGATTATACATGCATTTGTAGGCGAAGAGAGGCCTCCGGCTTCCAGTATTATGAAGTTGGTTAAACGGACTTTTTGAGAATACACAGGCAGCACAGTTAACCATATCACCGGAGTTCACTATCTGCAATGAGTGTTACCGTGTTATTCCAAGATTGGTAGATGTGTGCACTTACTGTGATTCATCAAATCTTTACAGCATAAAAAGGAGTGCGTCACAGAACCGAATTAACAACTGGGACAGGACTAAGATGCAGGAATTGGTTGACAGGCACAAAGAGAATTCTAAGGTTTCAAATAAAAGTTGTAAATAGTGTGTTGGGTGCTTAGTTTCGTTTCCAGGATAATAAGATGTCGATAACGATAAAGGGTTTTATAGAGAGTAGTTTAATAGAGTGGGAAGGGAATGTTGTTGCTATTCTCTTTCTTCCTCATTGTAATCTGAGGTGTCCATATTGTCATGCAACTCATCTGGTCAAGAAACCTAACGAGCTTGAGAGTATTCCGTTGGAGGTTGTAGAGAGAAGGATTGAAAAGAATAAGAGATGGTTGGATGGTGTTGTTATTACTGGCGGGGAGCCAACATTCCATGATGACGTGGATTTGTTGATAAAAATCTTCAAAGATAAGGGTTTAAAGGTCAGGATAGATTCAAATGGTACAAACCCGGATAAATTGGAGGATTTGATACAAAGAGAGCTGATTGACTGTGTGGCTATGGATATAAAGGCACCTTTAAGAGAAGGGAAGTATAATGCGGCAAGTGGTGCATCGTGTAATCTGTCAGATATTGAAAGAAGCATAAAATTAATAATGGATAGTGGAATAGAATACGAATTTCGTACCACTGTCTGTCCCGCTTTTTTAGATAAGTCGGATATTGTCGAAATCGCGCAAAGTATTGCCGGAGCGATGAGATATACTCTGCAGACATTCAGGCCAACTAATTGTCTGGACAGTAAGATGTTCGATGTTGTACCGTATACAGAGGATGAAATGAAAGATATTGCCGGGGATGCGCGGAGGTTTGTCGAAAACTGTTACGTTAGAGGTGAGGAAATGAAGGCCTTGAGCTGTAATTGGTAACTCTTCGAATATTTTGGTCCCATTAGTGTCTGAAGGAGGTGA
Source organism: uncultured bacterium (assembly GCA_964010955.1). Lineage (GTDB taxonomy): Bacteria > Planctomycetota > Brocadiia > Brocadiales > Scalinduaceae > Scalindua. The sequence goes on along the minus strand of CAXGMX010000141.1, from coordinate 291 downwards.
TATAATATGGTAGTAAGAAAAGCTGCAAAGAAGAAGAGCACAGCCAAAAAAAGACCGGCAAAGAAAAAAGCGTGTGGTACAAAGAAGAAGGCTACGGCTAAGAAGAAAACGGTAAAGAAGAAAGCCGTGGCAAGGAAGAAACCTGCAGCTAAAAAGAAAACTGCAAGGAAGAAGCCTGCAGCTAAAAAGAAAACTGCAAGGAAGAAGCCTGTAGCTAAAAAGAAAACTGCAAGGAAGAAACCTGCAGCAAAAAAGAAAACAACTGCAAAAAGGAAGGTTGCGAGGAGAAGA
>CAXGMX010000140.1:0-5440 GCA_964010955.1 uncultured bacterium | reverse complement strand
CTCCATATAGAAAAAGCGTTAGAAAAAGTAACTAAAAATATGTTAATGTCCTATTGCAGCTTTCTATTAATTTCATATCTTGAAACATGAGTATTCAGAACTATATATTTTACATACCAAAAAGCCCTTTTTGTGAATTAAGAATCTCCTCTCCATGATCATTTAATTTAAATCGTTTCTTTTTCTCATGACATTTCAGGCATACTTTATTGCCGGTTCCTGTCCAATCCTGCAGTATCATAGCAGTCTTGGCAGTTATTCCATTTTGAGTAAGAACGTCTTTTCCTGCATGGCAAAAACTGCATTCAACATCCATCATTTCTGTCAGTCTAAACATTTTGGCAGCTACTTCTATTTTATCGGTAAATTGTTCTATCCCGGCATGACAGTAATCACACTTTACACCCATTGCAGTTGCGGCCTTCATATCCACCTTTGCCTTTTCCCCTTTTTCTGTAAGATCAGTCACATCTTCGTTATGACAGAAAGAGCATTCTCTTCCTAATGCAGACGCCACCTCTTTACTACATTGCTCCCTCTTTGCATCTCTAGTGCCCTGCAAGTAGGATTCCTGCAACATTTCAGGTTCTGGAATATCCACTTGTTCTGCATTTAAAATTCCGGATGAAAAAGCTAAAAGAAAAGTGAAACTAATGATATTAATATTTTTCGTGTATTTATTCATTTAGTAACATTCCTTATCTTTAATTAGAAAGTCTGGTTATTTTCAATATACAGGCAGTTTTCATAAATCGGTGCCATTATCAGTCTTAATAAAGCCAGGTTTAGTCATCGACATAGGTGAAAGTATTTCATTGAGTTTTTTCTCAGATAATAATTTCTTTCCTAGTACGACTTCCTTTATAGACTTGCCTGTTAATAATGACTCCTTTGCAATAGCTGCGGCCCTTGAGTAGCCTATGTAAGGATTCAAGGCTGTTACAATCGACATACTATTGGTAGCATATTGATTGCATCTATCCTCATTTGCTGTAATCCCCTTTACACATTTGTCTGTAAATACCTTCAAGGCGCTTGTTAATATTGAAATAGAATCAAGCAGTTTGTACTGCATTACCGGCATCATTACATTTAATTCAAGTTGTCCTGCTTGTGATGCCATTGTGATAGATAGATCGTTCCCTATTATGGAAAAACAGACCATGTTCAGCATTTCGGCCATCACCGGATTAACCTTACCGGGCATAATTGAAGATCCCGGTTGTACTGCCGGTAGTGTTATCTCAGCGAGACCGGTTTTTGGCCCGGAACTTAAAAGCCGCAAATCATTAGCAATCCTGATTAATTCAATTGCTAATACTTTCAAGGCACCTGATACTTCAGTAATAGGAGCATTGCTTTGCATTGCCTCGAAATAATTGGCGGCACCTCTTATGTCTAAATTTGTGACCTTCTGTAATTCCTTAATAATTCTTTCTTTATAATCAGGATGTGAATTTAGTCCTGTTCCAACCGCTGTACCGCCAATGCCTAATTCTTTTAGTGTATCACTGGCCTTCTTAATCTTTTTTGCTGATTTTGAAACTGCATCAGCATATCCTGAAAACTCCTGTCCTAATGTTATAGGCACTGCATCCTGCAGATGTGTTCTGCCGGATTTTATGGTTTTGTCGAATTCATTTGCCTTCTTATTAAATGATTTTACAAGCGCATCAACTACAGGAAATAATCCCTTCAGTAGATACAATGCAGAAATTCTCATAGTAGCCGGGAAGACATCATTTGTTGATTGTCCCAGGTTCACATGGTCATTCGGATGTATGACAGAATAGTTTCCTTTCTTCCAACCTAAAGATTCTATTGCAATGTTAGCTATTACCTCATTTACATTCATGTTAAATGAGGTGCCGGCACCCGCCTGATAGATATCAACAACAAATTGGTCTTTGAACTCTCCTTCAATAATCCTGTCAGCAGCATTTATAATCGCTTCGCTTTTCTCATTATCAAGACACCCTAATTCATTATTTACCTTTGCAGCAGCTTTCTTTATGTAAACCAACGACCTGGTAGATATCGGATGCGGCCTGATACCGCTGATTGGAAAGTTGTCAATTGCCCTAGTGGTCTGCGCACCATAGTATGCCTCTAAAGGCACTTTTACCTTGCCTAATGAATCTTTTTCTATCCGGTACTGTTTATTTTTAGTATTCACTAATAATTATGTCTGGTAAACGATTATAACGTACTTTCTTATATAAATTGTAAAGTTACCAATAAACGATTTTGCTTGAAGAATAGCTCAACATCACTATTCTGTCTTTACATTAACAGTACCTTCCCAGAGACCATGTCGATTGCAGCGCGATATTGCCCTTAGTGTAGAATCCAGACCACTATGACTCAGTTTCAGGGGTATTGTTATCTCTGGCTTTGTCATTACGGGTGCAAAATCAAATCTTCCCAGGTACACACTGCCAATGTAAAATTCAACCCATTGAATAAAATGATCATTTTCATTCGGATGTTCCATTTCTCCAACCGTAATCTTCACATCGTAAAACTCACCGGTCTTTAAGACTGGTGGTACCGTAATTACAGGAACGTGTTTTTTGGTTACCGGCGAATCTTTGTCAGCGTTTTCCAGACTATTTAATTTGCAAAACAGTGCTTTATCGTCAGCCATTACTATCCCCTCTTATAGAAAGTTAAACGAAATAATATCCTTACCCACTGTGTACTCTATACTTTATTATAGCTTAAAAACAGTGAATACATAAGTATAAATTCGCAATATCAATGCCATTATTTAAATGTTTACGGACAGGATGTTACTGTTTGTGTTTAAGCATCTAAGCAATAAAGGTATACATCATTGAGGCAAAATCCAAGAACAAATTATTACTCCAGAATCATACTTGGATTGCGAATATATTACGTTATATGCCATTCGTCAAGCCTTGAATACGAAAGTATTTCGCTTTTATATGAAAGATGGTTTTGGAGAGAATAATTTCGCTGTACACTTGAGTATATAAGAGTCAATTATAACATGGCTTATGAGTAATTTATAAATCCTTATCTACGAAAATAAATCATTGGTATGAATATTGCGAAATTGAAAGGTATTATATTGGAAAAGGGCATCAGGAATTATTGGATATTAATATTTAACTCAAAGGTGAGTAGAATTGATTGTTGATTTTTTATTATGTAAGGAGAGTAATTATGTCTTCTCATAAAAGTGAATTGTATATTTAGAAATATGTGGGGCTGAAATTGAAGTAAAAAAGGGTAGGAGATGGTACCTTGGAATGTTGTGGCCAAGTGATGGAAATCAAACAACCTTAATAAAGGAAGGGGCAAGTTTTATGGATAAATAAAAAAAATAATTGAGATTCTGAACAGAATTAGAGTTGAGGAGCTTACGGCAATAATGCAATATTCTCAACATCACTATCTTGCTAAAGGTATTAATAGTCCGGTAGTGTCTGAAATTTTTAAGAAATTAAGTATAGTAGAGATGAAGCACGCTTATGCTGTTGCGGAAAGAATTACGGCTCTGGGTGGTACCCCTACAATGAAGATTGATAAGGTAGATGTACCTGAAAAGCTGGAAGACATGATCAGGGTAAACTGTGAAGTAGAAAAAGGTGCAATTGAGGATTTCAAGGGATTTATCAATGATGTTTCAGAAGACCCTACCACAAGGAGAATGCTTGAGGATATTCTGGCAGATGAAGAGGAACACCTTGATGAACTGTCAAAATTATTGGAGAATTAAGAAAGATTCTAGCGTTGTAAAAAACAGGATGATTCACAGTTTCTGTTGTCAAAAAATAAACTGTCATTAGAATACACATTTTAGTATTAATATTCTAATGAAACATTCTGACAGCAACAACCAAATAGAGGCCTTTAAATCTGCTATCAGTAAAAGTAAAAGAATAGTTGGATTTACAGGTGCAGGCATAAGTACCGAGTCCGGCATACCTGATTATCGCAGTAAAGGGGGCATCTGGGATAAATTTCAACCTGTTTATTTTGAAGAATTTATCTCAGACGAGGGAAAACGTATACTTTACTGGCAGAGGAAGCAGGAATTATGGAAAGACTTAAGTAATGCCTTGCCTAATAAAGGACATCTGTTTTTCAAACATTTGCATGATGAAGGCAAACTTACCGGACTCATTACGCAGAATATAGACGGGCTTCATGAGAAAAGCGGGTTACCAAAAGACATTATAGTAAACCTGCATGGAACAAACCTGGAGGTTACTTGTCTTGACTGCGGATTCACAGTACCATCTCAAGATGTGTTTGACAGGCTTGACCTAGAGCAGGGAGTTCCATTATGTCCTGAATGCAACGGGTTCTTTAAGCCTAATACAATTTCTTTTGGTCAGCAACTACGTGGAGAGGATTTGAGCAGGGCAAATGATCTGGCCGTTTCCTGCGATCTAATGATTGTAGTCGGTTCTACGCTTGTTGTTCAGCCTGCAAGTTCAATCCCTTCAATTGCAAAAGAGAAGGGCGCACTCCTTGCTATAGTAACCCTTTCTGAAACCCCTCTTGATAGCTATGCCGATTTTGTTTTTCATTTAAAGGTGGAAGATTTTATAAACCTTTTTCAATCATAACATTCCAGTATGGATAATCTGTTGGTGAAGAAAACTTTAATACTTTTTCAGGGTGATAGTATTACTGATTGTGGGAGAAGATGGGATAATCCGGAGAATCTGGGAGATGGATATGTCAGGCTGTTAACGACAATGTTGCCGGATAAATATTCAGAACATGAATTCAAATTTATCAATAGAGGAGTAAGCGGTGACAGGGCAAGAGATCTTGTTTGCCGTTGGGATGTTGATTGTATAAGTCTACAGCCCGATTGGTTGTCTATTCTGGTAGGCATAAATGATACATTAATAACACCAATAACAGAATTTGAAGAAGAATATCGGGTACTCTTGAAACGTGCGACTAGTGAGTCGAACTCAAGGATTATAATGTGTGAACCTTTCCTTCTTTCAGTAGACAATGATGTATTCAGGGAAGATTTGAACCCCAAAATTGTGCTAATACACAAACTGGCCAAAGAATATAATACCGTCTTAGTGCCACTGGATAAAATATTTCATGATGCTTGTTCATTAAGGACTCCAGAATATTGGGCACCGGATGGTGTACACCCATCACCTGAAGGACATACCTAATTGCTATATCATGGATTAAGTACTTAGATGAAGTATTATCCTGAAATGTAATACTCTTTACTGAGTTTATTGTATAATAAATATACAGCAAAAAACTATTGTATTTAAACAACCCCCTTGTATAATATAACAATTTTACTTATTATATGAATTGGAAGACTTATAATTTGTAACTGTCCAACTGGATGGACCGTTATCATTATTTAAAAGATTGATAAAAATGCTCAGAAATTCTACTTGTTTATGTTTAATGTTACTATTGA
>CAXGMX010000139.1:0-5516 GCA_964010955.1 uncultured bacterium | reverse complement strand
AGCTTTGTCATTTGATCTTCCCGCCTAACAGACCGGCGGACAGGTAGTTACTTTAGTTCACTTTACACTTTAGTCACTTCAAACTTGGTTACTGGTCTAGGAATTCTTTCTCTCCGGCGATCAAATCTTCGTACGTCTCTCTTCTCCTTATCGTCGAGAAGCTGTCACAGTCCACCAGGATCTCACACGTACGCGGCCGTGTGTTGTAAGTGGAACTCATTGTAAATCCGTATGCACCGGCACTGAAGAACGCAATCAGGCCGCCTTCCTTTACATCAGGAAACCACCGCTTTTCTGCCAGGACGTCACTGCTCTCACACACAGGGCCTACGATATCTACCAGCTCCAATCTATCATTTGCACTCTCATCTGCTCCGGGAAGTTCTATTTCCGGCATCATCACATCAGTATTAACAGGCCATGCCCGGTGGAAAGCATCATATAGGGAAGGACGGGCAAGGTCATTCATCGCCGCATCACAGACAATAAACTTCTTTCCCCAGGTAGCAGTCTTTACGTATGTTACTCCGGTTACGAGGATCCCCGAATTTCCGACAACAAATCTCCCGGGCTCCATTATTACTTTACATCCGAGCTTTTTTATTACGGGTATAATTTCTGCTGCAAAATCGTGCGGCTTTTTTACCTTCTCTCCCGTATACGAAATACAGTAACCGCCGCCTATATTGATATATTCGATTCTCTTCCTTCCATTATCCTCAAGGGATTCCTGCAGGAACTTATACACCTTTTCAAGAGCCTGTACATAAGGGTCAGGTGAATAGATCGGCGAACCGAGATGCACGTGTATGCACTTTAAATCTATATTTTTATAGTTATCAATATCCTTTATTAACTCTCCGGCGCTGTCGAAATCTATACCGAATTTATTTTCCTTTTTACCCGTAGTGGTCTTATCATGAGTTTTGGCGTCAATGTCAGGGTTAATGCGCAAGGCAACCCTTCCTCTCTTGTTCAGCCCGCCTGCGATCCTGTCAATATTGGCCAGTTCTGCCGGAGACTCGACATTGAACATGAAGATATCATTTTCAAGTGCATATTTTATCTCCTCAGATGTCTTACCGACTCCGGCAAAAACAATCTTGTCAGGGCTTACACCTAACTGTAACACTCTGTAAAGTTCTCCGCCCGAAACAACGTCAAACCCGGAGCCGGTATCAGCCAGTACCTTGCAGATTGACAAATTCGAGTTGGACTTTACCGAAAAACATATCAGGGGTTCTACTTCTTCAAAAGCATTCCTGATTTCAATAAAATGTTCCAGGATAGAATTTTTGCTGTAAATATATGCCGGAGTCCCAACCTTCTCTACTATCTCTTTTACCTTTACGTCTTCGCAGTATAATTCATTGTCCAGGTAGTTAAAAAAATCAAAACTAGTAGTCATTCTTTCTCCTAATCCCTGATTTATTTTTCGCGCCGCTTTACTCTCGCCAATCAACTTTTTAAGCTTTCTTTCCCATGCACTAATTTGTTTCTGTACTGACTTAGGAGAAGTTGAACCGTGGCTTTTAAATTGTTTAATATAATTTTTCACACCCAGGACCCTATAAACACCTTTATCAATCAAAGGAGAGTATCGCTTAAAATCTTTTATGCTTACATCACTCAATTCCTTACCGCTTTTACCACACATCCCAACTATCTTTCCTACAAGCTCATGGGCTTCCCGGAAAGGTACTCCCTTCCCAACCAGGTATTCTGCCAGAACCGTAGCATCCAGGAAACCCTTGCTACAGCTTTTCTCCATATTATCAAGCTTAAGCGTAGTCTTGTTTATCAGCTCTTTAAGGATCGACAAACACTCCTTCACCGTATCGGACGAATCGAATATTGCCGCTTTATCTTCCTGCATATCTCTGTTGTAGGAGAGCGGCAGGCCCTTCATTATTGTAAGAAGTGAAAACAGGTTGCCATATACACGTCCGCACTTTCCTCTGATAAGCTCAAGCACGTCCGGGTTTTTCTTCTGCGGCATGATGCTCGAACCCGTACAATAAGAATCGTCAATGTCCAGAAAATCAAATTCCTGACTTGACCAGATAATCCACTCCTCACTGAACCGTGAGAGATGCATCGAAATAATGGACAACGCAGCTGCATATTCCAGGCTGAAGTCTCTGTCACTCACAGCATCAAGACTGTTATCAAAGACGGAATCAAAACCCAGAAGCTTACCGGTAATCTCAGGTTTTGTATTGAGAGTCGTACCACCCAGAGCACACGCACCAAGCGGAGATTTATTCAGACGCTTCAGGCAATCGCCCAGTCTCGTGCGGTCCCGCTCCAGCATCTCTACGTAAGCCAGGAAATAGTGACCAACCAGAATCGGCTGAGCATGCTGAAGATGAGTGAAACCCGGCAACACACCCTGCCAGACAGGCTTGGCTTTTTTAATAATTGCAAGCTGCAAATCAAGTAATTACCTTTGTTATTTCCTGAATCTGGCCACGAGCCCAAAGTCTCAAATCCAAAGCTATCTGGTCATTTCTGCTTCTGGCCGTATGGAGCTTCTTTGCAACGTTACCTATCCGTTTCACCAGGGCAGATTCAATATTCATATGAATGTCTTCGTGTTCAGTCTTAAACTTTAACTTGCCGGTTTCAAAATCTTTCAAGATACCCTTCAATCCCTTGACAATCGTATCTTTTTCTCTGTTCGTTATCAGATTACATTTCGCAAGCATCGTAGTATGCGCAATGCTCCCTTCAATATCATACTTATACAAACGCTGATCAAAAGATATCGATTCCGTAAAAGACTCAACTGACGAAGCAGTCTTCTTTTTGAATCTTCCGCCCCATGTCTTTTTTAATTGCCATAGCTCATTAATCCTTAATATTTTAGAACAATTTTGAGGTAATATATCCCAAAGGTGTTAAGTGTGTCAAGTTCTATCTATACAATGACATATAACCCAACAGCATAAACATTATCCCTTGAATAAAAAGAGCGTTAAATATATACTCATTCGATATGAAAGTAGTAGGCATTGAAACCTCAGGTTCGATCGGAAGCGTAGCGGTTTGTGACGGCAACACAGTAGTTGGCAAGCAGACGTTTGGAAAGGCCTCAAACCATGGCAAAGAGATAGTCTCTTCCCTTGAGGCCGTTTTTAACGAAGTTAAATGGAAGCCGGAGGATATAGACCTTATCGCAGTAAGTATCGGGCCCGGCTCATATACAGGGCTCAGGATTGGTGTAACATGTGCAAAAACCCTTGCATACGGCCTGGGGAAACCGGTCATTGATGTCCCGACACTGGACGTTCTTGCAGGAAATATAAAGGATGATGTTAAGCACATTTGCCCCGTTATAGATGCAAAGAGAAAGAGGGTCTATGCATGTATATATGACAGGAACAATGGTAAAAATAAAAGGACTACAGACTTTTTAATTATTACACCTGACGAACTTAAAGATATCCTGCCGGAGTCCACCTTGATATTCGGCGATGGTGTAGCACCCTACAAAGAGATCTTTGCTCAAATGAAGGTCACAATAATAGAGGATGAAAAGCCGGGCATTGCCGAGGCGGTCAATGTTGCCAGGCTGGGACTGGAAAGGTATGAACAGGGTGAGCGTTGCGAAATTAATGCACTGGTACCATTATATTTAAGGAAATCAGAAGCCGAGGAAAAACTGGGGAAGCGTAGTTAATCTTTATCCAATGTCGATTGAAAACTTAATCCGTTTAAGAGAAAAAGAGACTCGAAATGTTATCGGTTTGATATCCGGTACATCGTGTGATGGTATTGATGCATGTCTTGCTAAAATAACCGGGAATGGTTCATCGACAGAAATTGAGATCATAGAATTTGAGACATACCCTTACAAAAATGAGATAAGGGAATTAATATTTGATGCTTCTAATGAACAGACCGGTACAGTTGATAAAATATGTCAGTTGAATTTTATATTAGGTCAGTTATTTGCCGATGCGGCCGTGCAGATTGCAGGGAAATCGTCGATTCCCATTTCAGATATAGACATTATCGGCTCTCATGGACAGACGATCTATCATATCTCTTCACTGAAGGAGAAAGCCGATAAGAAGGTCAGGTCAACACTACAGATAGCCGAACCTTCAGTAATAGCCCGGGAGACGGGAGTAACTACGGTAGGCGATTTCAGGACAGGGGATATTGCGGCGGGCGGAGAAGGAGCGCCCCTGGTACCTTATGCCGATTTTATTTTATTCGGAAAGGATGGAATTGACCGTGCAATACAAAATATTGGCGGGATTGCAAATGTCACATTTTTGCCGGCCGGCTGCAGCATTAATGAAATAATTGCCTTTGATAACGGCCCGGGGAACATGATAATTGACTGTTTTGTCGAGATCATAACCGACGGGAGACTTAAGTATGACAAAGATGGTGAATTGGCTTCAAAAGGCAAATTGAATCAGGGATTATTAGAAAGATTGTGTTCACATCCCTACTTATCAATACCCCCGCCAAAATCGACAGGGAGGGAAGATTTTGGTTTTCAGTTTTCTGATGATTTATATGAAGAATTAAAGCGTGACAACGTAGATATTCTTGATACTATTACTACAGTAACTGCCTTTACAGCTAAGTCAATATCAGACAGTTACAGAAAATATATTCAACCATCTTACAGAATATCTGAAGTAGTCATGAGTGGTGGAGGCGTGTATAATCCTGTTTTGTTTAAATTCCTGAAGGATTATCTTGGAGATATTGAGATAAGGAAGGTCGAAGAGTTTGGTATCCCTTCCGATGCAAAGGAAGCCCTGGCATTTGCAATCCTTGCCAATGAAACTATATGCGGTAATACGGGCAATGTTCCATCCGCTACAGGTGCAAGGGAAAGGGTTGTTCTGGGAAAAATAATTCCGGGGAAGTGAAAAGAAAAGATTTTGGCTATTATCGAACCAAAAGGGAGAGGAGAAGAAAATGTCCGCACTGATTAATGAATTTAAGAAAGATCATACTAAAATCCTTGACACACTCAAAGAAATCAAAGAACTTGGTGTTCTTTCGGAAGAAGGGCAGGCAAAACTCATATCCGCAAAAGAGAGTTTGCTTGAGCATCTCAAGAAAGAGGACGAACGACTTTATCCTTTTCTAAGAAAAGAAGCAGAGCATAATGTGAAGCTGAAGGAAATATTAGATGTATTCGCAATGGACATGGAGAATGTCTCAAGAATAGTGATGGATTTTTTTGATAAATATTCTGAAGATGTTATTGATAGTGCGGTTACAGACGAATTTGAACAACTTTTTTGCAGCTTTTCGAAACAGGATAAGGCACGAAGAGGACATTCTCTATGAGGAGTATGAAAAGTTAGACCAATAATAGGCCGGGACGCTATTTCTAACGTGTCAGCCATTATTTAATCTTTTTTCTTTTGTTTCTAACCTCAGCGTTTATCTGCGCTATCCGCGTCCAAATTTCTCTTTCTAAGCTATAACCTTATAAACTTTGTCGTGAGGGTGTTACTTTTGTGTAACATTTATACCTATTG
>CAXGMX010000138.1:0-5628 GCA_964010955.1 uncultured bacterium | reverse complement strand
AAAGAACGAAGAACAATGGGGGGAATCTATCATTACGAAATGGAATGTCAAAGCAGACTGAATAATCCTCCCACCACCACCACCTTCTTGCAAGCACTATGTGAATTCATGCTCTAATGTCAAGTGCTTTTTAACTTTACTTTATTACATCTTTACTAAACTATTTTTTAAACTTACTTTTTTCTAAATAAATCAATTTTACCGAAAACCTCGTCTTTTTTTAGGACTAGCTGGCCTCTAAAACTACACCCCGTATCACACCCCGTAAGTAACTCAAGACCAGTCAGACAAGAAAAACAAAATTCTTAAGGACTACATTAAATATTTTTCTCAATAATCAACTCTTTTCAATCTTGTTGTCAAGGCAAATAGAAAATGTCAATATATTAGTCAGGTTTAGCATAAGGCAGCAAGGAAATAAGATAAAAGCAATATGACATTGTGTAACGGAAGGAGGCCATAAGCCGACTAGAGTTACACAACATTAAAACAACTTGAAATCAAAATAAAAGAAATTGTAGACTTTATAAATCAATAGACAAGCAGGAGGGCATCTTTTCAGGAATTTTATTGTAATGATTTCTGAAATTTTGATACTAAATTGAGGAGGAATACGATGAAAAAATTATGATTGTATTAAATATAGTTGTTTTATCAATAATATTCTCTTTTTATGGATGTGGTATTGCTGATCAAACGAACAGTGATTCCTCAACTACATCATCGCCCGAGGCAACAACACACATTGTTGAGATGACGGGTGATTATGAGTTTGTTCCCTCTTCATTAACGATTAAGCAAGGAGATAGTGTGAAATGGGTTTTGATCGCAAAGGAACACGAAGTAGCAAGTGGAACAGTAATTGAAACGAAAGACGGAAGGGAGGGTGTACCTGATGGCCTCTGGAACTCAGACACTCTAAGGACAGCGAAGGAGAGCTTTACCTATACTTTTAACTCTACCGGTACGTTTCCTTATTACTGTGATTCTCATGTTGATCTGGGGATGATAGGGACGATTACGGTTGAATAATTTCCTCATGAAGAGTATCAACACCAAATTTGCTGCATTAAACCTTGTTAAGGCCGCGATGATTGCGCTTCTTATTCTTTCTTGTATATCGTTCGCTGGATGCGGCAAAACGGATGAAGAAGTGGACACGGATAAAGTAGGCACGTTAATTCAATGGCTTAAGGATGAAGACAATAGTATCCGGGTGTTGGCGGCAGAGGAGCTGGGGGAGATAAAAGATTCCCGTGCGGCTGAACCCCTGATTGCTGCATTGCAGGATAATGACAGAAGTGTACGGTCGAGTGCAGCAGTGGCGCTGGGGGAGATAAAGGATGCCCGCGCAGTTGAACCCCTGATAGCTGCATTGAAGGATAATAACAGTACTGTCCGGTGGAGTGCAGCAGAGGCGTTGGGGAAGATAAAGGATTCCCGTGCAGTTGGACCCTTAATTGATGCACTGGAGGATATTGACAACGGTGTCCGACGGGAGGTAATAAAGGCGCTGGAAGAGATGGAGGAGATGGATGGAAATCAACGATGGTAAACATCGTTGTGTCTAGTTGAGATATCTATTTCCACGGCTCTATGACCACTTGGTGTGCTGTGTTGGATCATTCAAATCAATAATTTGATCTTGTGTAACAGCGTCTTCTGCCTTACCAATCTCTGCTTCAAAGATTTCCGGTTTCGTCTTTCCCTGAGTACTGAACTGCATCTCAAATAGTTTTTTATACAGTCCTCCATTTGCAAGAAGTTCATGGTGAAGCCCTGTTTCAACGATTCGCCCCTTATCGAGCACCACGATTGAATCCGCGTGCAATATGGTTGACAGCCGATGAGCGATAACGAATGTGGTACGGTTTTCCACAAGCCTGTAGATGGCTTTCTGAATGAGTTGTTCCGTCTCTGTATCCACAGATGAGGTAGCTTCATCCAGGATGAGGATACGTGGATTGGCAAGGATGGCACGGGCAATAGCAATGCGCTGTTTCTGGCCTCCGGAGAGTTTTACACCGCGTTCTCCTATCATAGAGTCATATCCATTCGGCAACATTACGATAAAATCATGCGCATTTGCAGCAATGGCGGCGCTTTTAATTTCTTTATCAGGCGCATCAGATCTGGCATAAGCAATGTTTGCCTTTATGGTGTCATTGAAAAGAAAGGGATCCTGGAGCACCATGGCCATTTGCTTACGAAGGGAATGGAGTTTGATACGTTTGATATCATGACCGTCAATATAGATATCCCCTTTTGTGGGATCATAAAATCTGGGAATCAGTTTTGTGAGGGTGGTCTTACCACTACCACTGGGACCAACCATCGCAATCATCTGGCCAGGTCGAGCAGTTATGTTGATATCGGTAAGAACTTCAGCGTCCAGGTTATACATGAAGTTGACATGCCTGAATTCCACGACTCCTTTTATTTGTGGTAAGTCAACGGCGTCAGGGCTATCTTTTATATCGCTTGGTGTATCAAGTACCTCAAAGATTCGTTCTGTTGAAACAATGGCGCGTTGTACCTGGTTGTAAAAACGGGTTAAACCTGTAATAGGACCGTACATCATCTGGAGATAAGGGAAGAATATCACAAAGGTACCAACGGAAAGTTGTCCCTGCAAAACCTTATATCCGCCTAAGCAGATAACGACTACCGCTCCAATTTCAGTGATAAAGTCGATAACGGGTCTTAAGGTAGAAGCCAGTCGTAATATCCGGATGTTCAGGTTGAAGTTTTCGTAGTTCCTCTTCTGAAAACGTTCCAATTCTTCAGTTTCTTTTGCAAATCCCGCAATAACCTTAATACCTGAGATATTATCCTGAATCAGGGAATTAAGTTCTGCTGTCTTGTCCCTCAAAGAGCGAAAGGCTCTTCTGATCCTTTTACCAAAGTTATAAGTGCAAAGGGAGATAAAGGGGCAAACTATCAGTGCAATACTGGTAAGCTGCCAGTCGAGCCTTACACAAAAATAGATTATCCAGCTAAATTTGAACATGTCGGTAATAAAGGTAATAATTGGGCCAACAATTGCCTGCTCGAGTGAATTGACGTCATTCATGAGACGGCTCATAATAGTGCCGGTTTTGTTATTTTCAAAGTAGGCAAGAGGGAGTCGCTGAATGTGACCATAAAGTTGATTTCTCAGATCATAAGTAAGCCTTTGACCTAATGAGGAGGAAATGAAACCGTGAACCACCATAATACTACCGCTTACGGCATTCATAAGAATAAAACTCACGGCAAGAAAGAGCAGCGTAACGAGGGTAGTGTTATAACCTTCAAACCAGTGGGTATGGACATACTGAGAGGCTGTTAATAAAGGTTTTGAGAGCGGAATAGCACTCTTTTGCTCGTAAGCATGCGTTTTGTCCGGCAGAATTGCATCATCCCGGTCTGTTTGGATATTTTTCAAATATTTATCGGCTATCTTGATTTCATCCACCGCAATGCCTAATATTTGTATTGGTAAAACGGCTATATATGTACTGAGTGCCGCGAGTATGAGAATAATTATAGACTTATACCAGTACGGTTTTAAATAACCCAGCAGTCTGATATACGTGTTTTTTGAAGGGATGTCTTTTTCCATACGTAATATTATAAGTAAAAAAATATCTTTTTACATAAAATAAAAAGTTGGTTGGTTTTTCGTAAGGTGGGTGTGAACTAATTGTGAACTCTTCTTTCGGATTGTTTATTTCTCGTCAACTGAAGGAACACAGGATAGAGAGTATATCTTTATTTCAGTGCTTGCCTATCATGTATTGCTTGTGATTGGAACAGCCTCTGTAATTTCCTCCTCAGTCAGGTAGCACGCAGGATCCGCCCCGAAGGGATCGCCACACATTTCCTCTGCCCTGGCTCCGCATCCCCTGCAAAGGTGATTATACCTACATCTCCCACACCTGCCTTTGAGATACTGCGTTTTATCACTCATCTTAGCGAGGATCTCGTTTTCCTCGTCAAAACATATGTCGCCGAACCTCTGCTCGCGAATATTGCCTATTGTCCGACTCTTCCAGTAGGGACAGAGGTGTACATTGCCCCGGTAGTCCACATTAACAATCCTGTCCCCTGCCGGACATCCTCCCTGCCTGGCAAGAAGTTTTTTCATCTCAGCAGCAAGTTCCGGCTCACGCTCTGCAACACGTTGCAACAGATAAACGCCGTCGTCATATAATTGTTCGGTAACAACCTCCATCTCCGGATTCTCCATCGCATAATCAATTAGAAAGTCAATGATTCCCCGCCTCTCTTCCTTCACGGCCTTCCAGTCTCTGCCTTCAAAGTGCTGACAAACCGCAAATCTTTTGAGTCCTGCGTTTTCTATAGCCTTGATTATGGACGGCATCTTAGACAGGTTGAAGCTTCCAATAGTAATCCTCACACCACACCCCACTCCTGCGTCTTTGAGGTATCCCATTACAGGCAAAGCCTTTTCTAACCCTGCAATAACGTCCATGGCATCGCCTATCTGAGAAAATCCGTCCATATCAATTCCCACATAGGAAATACCAGACTCCGCGATTTCATTGGCTGTTTTCTCTGTTATTAGGGCAGCATTACTGGATAAAATAATCCTGAGTCCCTTCTTATGGGCGTGGCCTGCAAGTGTGAAAAAATCATCTCTGGTTAATGGCTCTCCTCCGTAGACAGAAATCATAGGCACCTTCATTGACGCCATCTGGTCAATAAACTCTATAGCCTCCCGGGTGGTCAACTCGTCACTATCTGCCTCAAGAGCAGAGTCGAGGTGGCATATATCGCAGGAGAAGTTGCACTTCCTAGTAATATTCCAACTCACCATTGGGGCTTTGACATTTGAGTATCTGATAAGGTGTTTTGGTACCTCATCAGCCCTTTTGTTGTGGTGTTTTTCAACATCAAGGGCTGTCTCCCTTACCTTGAGCAGCCGGCTGAAGTTAATCATGCAGCGCCTCCTCATGCACCGGTTTAAGGATTTCTTCTTCGGTTAAGTAGCAGCTCGGATCAGGGGCGCCGAAGTCATCATGAACCGCGATGGCCCTGGCCCTTGAGCCGCCTCTGCAGATTTCCAGAAACCTGCATTCTGCGCACCTGCCGTGGAGCAGCTTCTCCCTGTGCCTGAGCTTCCACAGGAACTCGTTATCACTGCTCCAAATATCTTTAAGAGTCCTCTCCCTGATGTTCCCCAACTCGGTTTTCATGTGCTGACTGGCGAACACATTGCCCTTTTCGTCTATATAGGCAAGCTTTTCCCCGCAGCCTTCACCACCATTACGGAGAAAGTGTTCATACGCTGCCCTGGCTTTTTGTGGGTCTTCCTTCAAAACCTTCATGTAAATGTAGGCGGCGTCAGCGTAATTTCCGACTGTGAGGACCTCGAGATCGTGGTTGTGGCGGTTTATCTCTACGGTTTTTCTGAACAGGTTCTCCACGGCTTTCCGCCGTTCATCAGGCGACAGGTCATTATTCATTAGTTCTTGCCCCACGGCCGGCATACTCAAGATGATAACACAAAGACGGTGAAACCTTCCTTAACCAGAAGGTCCATATCTGCGGGAGTTCATGGCGGTTGAGCCGTGTTATAGTAACCGTAGGCCCGTCTTTATCCCGGCGTCGCGGAGGTTCCGC
>CAXGMX010000137.1:0-5658 GCA_964010955.1 uncultured bacterium | reverse complement strand
ACCAACAACAATCAATTTATGGCTTTGCTTTTCAACATGTACCGTTGCAGAATATAATCAAGCTTGTCGCTCCTTGGCGTAATTCCTTTATCACCACGGCCACTCCATGTGGAATTTCCTGTCTCACAGAAAGCAGTACCTGCTCACGGATCAGTTCTGCAATTGCCAGTTTTTCCTGCTGGTCTGTAACAGTACCTTCCGGATAGTAAGCCGGGCTCTCCGGCAATAGTTCAAATATTTTATTAATCAGTATCGGAATATTGATTTTTGTTATGGCAGAAACAGCAACACCCCCTTTAAAATTACCCAGTTTTTATATTCTTCAATAATGGCATCGAGATTTGGCATATCGGCAATATCTAATTTATTGATTACCAGCAGGATATCCTTACTAATATTGCGTATCAGTTTGGCAGCACGCTTATCATCGCTGTGCGGGGGAGTCGTGCCGTCTACAACAAATAAGACCACATCAGCATCTCTAAGGCAAGAGCGTGCCGACTTTACCAGATACTCATCAAGTTTCTGCCTGGGTTCCAATATTCCAGGTGTATCAAGAAAAACAATCTGCCCTTTCTCCGTCTCGCAAATACCCGAGATTCTGTTACGTGTCGTTTGTGGTCTTGGTGTGACAATCGCTACCTTTTCACCAACAAGCATATTGAGCAGTGTTGACTTACCTACATTAGGCCGTCCCCATATCGTCACAAATCCTGACTTGTAATGTTCATTTGTTTCAACTGTCATATAATCATTCCTTAACTCGATTATGCATAGGAATAAATTAATGGAATTGTAGAGAGAGGAGTCTTTGACACTGCCGGGGAAAACATGCAAAATGTGTGAATAATCACTTACCGGTTAGTGGTGATGGTGATGCCCTTCACTACTCTCTATTGGCCCACCGACTTTTTCCAGCGCTTCGGAAAGCGATTTGCCAGCTTCCTCCATATCACTGATGGCCTTCTCCAGTAACAGGGAAACTTCCTTCCCGGATTCTGCTCTTGCCTCATTTTCCCATTTTCTGAACTCAGCTATATGGTTGTTGTTGTGCTCAATCCAGTGCGGCAGCAATACCCGAAGTTTTTTTATTGTGCTTTGTTCTGACATACACCCTTCCGTTACTTGCTTTTATAAACTGCTTTTTTCCTAAACAGGTTTTGACTGGAGTATTAATATGCCGGAAGTAAAATCAATCGTATTCACGGCAACGCCTGAAACGGTTTTCGGTTCTTCAAAAAACGTACTAACCCTGATCCCGTCTTCAGTCACTTCAAGCTTTGTAACGTCTTCCATCACTAATTCCTGTTGGCCTTCTTTGTCCAGCATTACTTTCATCTGACACATAGTATTTTCCTGAATGAAAATGTTATATTTTCTTTAGAACCTAATTAAAACAAAACGCTTTATAATTTTAACTATTTTTTCAGGTTTACACTTAATAAAGAAACGCATCGGGCTACCTGTTGAGTCAGGTTATTTTATCCTCCCCGTCTCTGCACTATTAAACCCCAAATGATACGTATAATCTCTAAACAACCCCTTAATTCGCAATTGATTATGAAAATTTTATACTCTGGTTACCATAACTCCGATGATATAACAATTACTGAGAATGAACAATTTAAAGTTACTACATTAGTCTGGCATCAAAACATCGATTAATCTTGCAATACGTTTGTATATCACTCTTATATCCTCAACATTAAGACCGGATGCATTTTGGATAACTAGAGTTAAGATTATAGAATATATTTAGTTAAATCCTCATCTTTTACAATGTCTTTCATCTTGTCCTGTACGTATTCGGCATCAACTACTATATCCTTATCTTTTAAGTCAGGAGCATCAAAAGATGCATCTTCCAGCAATTTTTCCATAACCGTATGCAGTCTTCTTGCTCCGATACTTTGACTTCTTTTGTTTATCTTAACAGCCATATCGGTTATTTCATCGATTGCATCTTTTTTAAACTGGAGGTCTACTTTCTCAGTTTTCAGCAGTTCGGTATATTGTTTTATAAGTGCATTTTTAGGCTCTGTGAGAATCCTTATGAACTCCTCTTTACCTAAATCTTTCAGTTCAACCCTTATGGGGAATCTGCCTTGAAGTTCAGGTATTAAATCTGAAGGTTTTGAAACATGAAACGCACCGGCAGCTATGAAAAGAATCCTGTCAGTTTTGACCATACCGTATCTGGTAACAACCGTAGAACCCTCTACAATTGGCAATATGTCTCTCTGCACTCCCTCGCGTGATATATCAGGTCCGTGGCCGGATTCACGACTTGCGACCTTATCCAATTCATCTATAAATATTATTCCCGTATTCTCTGCACGATACAACGCATCCTTGATAACCTTGTCCTTGTCGATCAGCTTCTCGGCTTCTTCCTGCTTGAGAATCTTCCTTGCCTCGCTTATCGGTAGTTTTTTTTACCTGTGTCTTTGGCGGGATCATCTTCTCGATTACATTCTGAAAATCCACGCCTATGTCCTCAATTCCGGCAATAATGCCCTGCATTACTACAGGTTTCTCCTGAGTCTTTATTTCCACCATCCGGTCTTCGAGTTTACCTTGTCTCAACTTGTTTCTGAATTTCTCACGAGTTGTTTCCTGCTTCTCAATTACTGCCGTTTCCTCCTCTGTACCTTCCTCTTTAACGTCCTTTATCTCCTCTTTCTTTTCAGGTAACGGCAGGAGCAGGTCCAGCAATCTTTCCTCAGTATTCATCTCTGCCTTTTCGCCTACTTTTTCCATCTGCTCTGTTCTAACCATATTGACGGCTATCTCTACGATGTCTCTTATCATCGACTCTACGTCACGCCCATGATAGCCTACCTCGGTATATTTAGATGCCTCCACCTTCAAGAAAGGGGCCTTGACTAGATTTGCAATCCTGCGGGCAATCTCAGTTTTGCCCACACCGGTAGGGCCTATCATTATAATATTTTTTGGCATCACCTCTTCACGCAATTCATCAGAAAGCTGTAACCTCCTCCATCTGTTCCTGATTGCTATCGCAACCGCTCTCTTTGCATCCTTCTGGCCGACTATGTATTTGTCCAGTTCTTCAACTATCTTTTTTGGTGTCAGTTCCTTCACTTAATCTCCTCTACACGAATATTTGCATTCGTATACACGCATATTTCAGCCGTTATCTTTAATGCTTCTTCCACTATCTGCCTTGCGTTGAGTTCGGAATGTGCAACAAGGGCTCTTGCCGCGGCGGTAGCAAATTGTCCACCGGAACCAATACCTATTATTCCATCATCAGGTTCGATTATCTCGCCGTTACCGGAAATAAGGAGAGAGTAATCCTTGTCGACAGCCGTCAACAGAGATTCCAGCTTCCTCAAGACCTTATCTGTACGCCAGTCCTTGGCAAGTTCATGTGCGCTCCTGAGTACATTACCCTGAAATTTTTCCAGTTTAGATTCAAATCTTTCCAGAAGGGCAAAGGCATCGGCAGCCGACCCTGCAAAACCTACAATAACTTTATCGTGATATAATTTACGTATCTTGCAAGCATCTTTCTTAACTACAAAAGAGCTCATAGTAACCTGCCCATCACCGCCTATGGCGACAACTCCTTTATGCCTTACCGATAATATAGTCGTGGATTTAAACATGCAAGTTCTCTAAAACAATAATAATTATCTGATAAAAAGTGCTCTCTTAATTTGCAAAGTGTTAATGTGCTATTTTATAGGGATTGTCTGGAGCCATGTTTTATTTGTAGACATCAATAGCAAAGTCCGGACACATCATACCGCAAAATTTACATGCAGTACATTTGTCACCATTTATAAATTGTGCGGTATGATAGCCAAAATGATTCACCTCTACGGACATCTTTAAAAGCCCGTAAGGGCATGCATCAATACAAAGTTCACAGCCTTTACATCTATCTTCTTTAATTGTGATTTTACCCATCTTTATATATTGAAGCATTTTATTTAAATTCAACTTTATATGATTCTAGAAAATCCTTGCCGATGAATCAACTGTAAATATAAAAAAAGATAATTCTTCAAAATTATTCATTGCACGATATAATACCATTTTAAGGTAATATTCTAAATCATTTAAAAGGAGGTGATTCTAATGGCAGTAGCAAGGGTAACCAGGTTAACGGCTTCATCACCGACAAGCTGGCAGGATGCAGTTCAAGGGGCAATTGGCAGGGCGAACAAAACTCTCAGGGGTTTAACGGGGTTGGAAGTGGTAAGTCAGAAGGCAAAGATTGTTGACGGAAAGATTGCCGAGTATCGAGTAACAATAGACGTGACTTTTGTTTTAGAGGGTTAGAGCACAAATCAAGAATGAAAGCACATTATATTACCTGTGACATAGAAAATGATATTGCACTCCTGCAAATCAATAATCCACCTGCGAACGAGCTCTCGTCTAAAGTAATTAACGAGCTGAGTAATACACTTGACCTGTTGGCAGAGAAGAAGGATGTAAAAGTAATAATAATAACGGGGAAGGGGAGGTTTTTTTGTACAGGAGTCGATATAAATGAGATTGCAGAGATTAAGTCCACCGGTGACTCACAGGAATTCCGCCTGCGCGGCAGAGGGCTTGTAAATAAGATGTTGAACTCACAGAAGCCTTTGATAGCCGCAATTAATAATGTCTGTCTTGGTGGTGGGCTGGAACTGGCAATGGCTTGTCATATTAGAGTTGCAACAGTTAACGCCAGATTGGGCCTTCCGGAGATTACCTTTGGGATCTTACCTGGATTTGGCGGAATCAGGCTGCTTACGGGATTAGTTGGCAGAGGAAAGGCAATTGAGATGATACTAACAGGTGAAAAAGTGCTTGCAAAAGATATCAAGGAGTTCGGCCTGGTAAATCATGTCGTTTCAGGTAATAAGCTTATTCCGGAAACGAAAGCGATTGCGAGAACTATTGCTGATAAAGGGTTTATAGCAGTCTCATCTGCCTTAAGAATGACTATGCAGGAATGTATAAAAGATTTTGAAAAAGAATTAAAGGCAGAAAGCAGTATTTTCGATAAAATATATGAAACTGAAGATTGGAGAGAAAGAATTTCTGCGTTTCTAGAAAAGAGAAAGATATAGACCGGAAGAAGCAAGATAATAATTTTTTATGACATTCAATGTTTTCGAGTACTCCTCGTTTGCGTAGTTTTGTCTCATGATAAAAACAATTTTTAAAGAATAAGAACCGGAATAAAGTAAAAATGGCTGAAATTATTTCTATTCATATTGTACGGAAGCAAAATGATCCCACCGAATCCTGTAACCAGGTTATGGTACGAACAAATTTTGGGATTGAAGGTGATTACCGCTCAGGAAAGTATCAAATTGGACAAATTACTCTAGTAGAAGCCGAAATTATGGACACAGTATCACGTGAACTCGGCTACAACATATCTGCAGGTGCAAGCAGGCGGCAGATTATGGTGGACGGTATCACTCTGAACGATTTGATTGGCCAGAATTTGCGCCTGGGGCCTGTTCTTGTTCGTGTAGAAGATAAATGTAATCCATGCAATAACATGGAAAAGAGGATTGGCCCTGGAGCAAAGGATGCAATGAATGACAGGGGCGGTAGTCCGCTGCAGGATCATTGGAGGTGGGGAACGTTCGCGTTGGTGATAAAATAACGGTAGAAGATTCTGGTTAC
>CAXGMX010000136.1:0-5663 GCA_964010955.1 uncultured bacterium | reverse complement strand
TACGCCACGTATATTGAGGATATCCGGCATCTGAGGGATAAGTATCAGGTTGCCCATTTTCATTTCCCCGATGAATCCTATCCACCGGCGTTATTTAAAAAATTGACCTCCAGGTTAATTGAGGCTGATTTGCAGATTGCATGGTCAACACACTTACGTTTTGAAGAAAGTTTATTGGACGACAGGGTGTGGGGAAATGCCGAAAAGTCCGGGTGTAAATTCCTGCATATGGGGTTTGAATCCGGGAGTGAACGGGTCCTCAAATTGATGGGTAAGGCAACTACTACAGAAGTAATTCAGCAAAGTCTGGAGGCTTCATCCGGGCATGGTGTATGGAACCATGTGATGGGGTTCTTCGGTTTTCCAGGTGAAACATTCGAAGATGCAAAGATTACTGTACGATTTTTAGAGGACAATAAAGAACACGTGCATTCCATCGGTTTTGGAACTTTCGACCTTACCAAGTATTCCCCTGTCCTGAAAAATGCCAAAAAGTTTGGGGTAACTTACAACAAAAACCCTGAATGGGATTTGGCTCTCGATTATTATTTTACCGTTAAGGAGGGACTTGGTATTGAGGATGCCGAACGGGTACTTGCAGAATTTGAACGAAACCATTATGAGGGATGGGATTTAAGGATTTATATTCGGGAATACGTCTTCTTGTATGTAGCCCATTACGGAACCAATAAACTTCCGCTACTCCAATTCGGGGTCCAGCAAAAGTACAGGACATAAAAAAAGCCTCCAATATCTATAAAATGATATCGGAGGCTTTCACGTCTTCATTATAATAATATTTTACAATTACCCTATATTTTTTATATGCAACCTTCTCTCGACAGCTTTTACAGTAAAATATGAGCGTACTTTATAATATATTTATAACTTGACGACATTTGAGGCCTTAAAGCCCTTTTGGTCTTCAACGAGTTCAAACTCTACTTTTTCCCCTTCCGCAAGAGTCTTGAAACCCTCACCTTGGATTGAGGTATGATGCACAAAGACATCGTCCCCTTCATCCTGAGAAATAAAGCCAAAGCCCTTCTTGTCGTTAAACCACTTGACCGTTCCAGTCGGCATACTGAAAATCACCCCCTCAAATAAAAAGGCCACAAGGTTGTAACCCCTGTCGCCTTACTATTATGAAATGTATAATATATATGTCATTTACAATACAACTGAAAGTTTACAAATACTCAATATTTTGAGATAATAACAAACATTATTTATGAAAGCAAGGGAAAATATAATTTATTTATAGTTTATTATTTACTCTTAAAGGGTATATTTCATATAATCCTAGAGCGTTTTTACTGGATATTATAGTGTCTTCACCGTACTCCCTCCCCATCAAATAAAAATAATGAAAGCATCAATTGTAGAAAAATTCATTGAAAAGATAACTAACGGCAAAAGTAAATACCACGATCGTTTTTATGAAATCTTCACAGCGCGAGGGTTTTTGTTGAAGATTGACAGTAGTTCCGAGAAAGTACGTTTAAGTGATGAATCGCATATAGATGATTGCGAGTTTCTGGAAATACTGAAGAATATTAACTATAAAAATATTTATAATAAACCGCATCAGGATTCTATAAATGAGGATGACAAAGAAGATGCTGCCAGGCACCGTCATGCATACTTTGATGATATAAACATTCAACTATTTGATATTAATAATATTCAATATTTGAACGAAGTATTTATAAATGAAATTCCCATTGACCTGTTTCGTTTAAATTGGGAGAGGGACTGGTATGGCAAGTTTAATCAATTTAAGGAGATTGAACATCTGCCCAAAGTTCGTGTATACGATTTAGAACCTTTTATCGCCCGTTTAGCAAAGGCTATTTCTTCTATTGGGATATCAACATGGTCGTCATGCGAAGGTCATTGGGGCAAACCTGCCTATATAATTTTTGATAGGAAGTATCACCGCGTCTGGTTTCAAACTATATTGAATAAGCTTATTAAAGAGAAGCTGAATCTGGTATGCGAATGGCAATGGATGGAGAATCGCTGTACCATTAGCAGCCCGAACGAGGACCCACTGGAAATATATCTGGAACTTCAGGATGCGGCACGCTTGATTTATGATAACAGGATTTATTTAAGAAATATGAAAAAACAACTTTCCTCACTTCTTACAAACAAACATAAAAACATGAATAAGAAGGAATTACTCAGTGTCTTTGAGGGGTTTTTTGAAGAATCAGGGCTGCACAAAGATCCAGCTATAAGGTAGGGTGAGATTGCCATACATTTGTTGCAAAAAAAACAAAATCTTGATTTGAATGAAAAATAAGATATGCTTTTATCGAAAGGAAATAAATTGTGAGCTTGATTAATAATACATTCATTTCAGCTATTTGCGAGAAGCTTAAACAGGATGGTTTCAAATTTAATGAGGAAAAATTTGATCAATTTGATGTCATTGTGGCTTCAGGTCAACAGTTTAAAATCTCCTGGTTTAAGACGACACAGGTAAACATTTTCGCAATTATGGGTGTTGCGGATAGAGTAACAAAGGAGTTCATTGAGGCGTACTCCAAGATCACACTGAGCTACTCAATTAAAAACAATGACGTCTTTCCAAAACAGATGCATTGTGTGACTGCGAGTTTTCCACTCCTGATCTCTTCGTCAATAGACGATGATGCTCGACAATGGGTCAAAGTAAGACTTAAAAACAACTTGGTTTTCAAGAAATACCAATTATCCTGGATTCCGGCAATAATACTTTATTGTATTGCGATGAAAAGTCCTCCCAGAGTTCGGGTTATTACAAGTTTTTAGATGGCCTTATTCAAAAGTATTTCAACTTAGAAATTAAGTAGTAAATGCAAAGATTCAATGACAAAATTTACATATTATATATTAATAATAATTTTAATCATATATATCGTAAGCCCGCTGGATTTACATCCACTTATTTTTGACGA
The DNA here is from genome assembly GCA_964010955.1 of uncultured bacterium. Classification (GTDB taxonomy): domain Bacteria; phylum Planctomycetota; class Brocadiia; order Brocadiales; family Scalinduaceae; genus Scalindua. The sequence continues at coordinate 2,718 of CAXGMX010000136.1, read as the reverse complement.
CCTTATTGCTTCCGGGTTTTTATACTATATATGGCAAAGTTTAAAAAACAAATGAGGCCGAGAAATTATTATTCAAGCGGTCGGGCACAATCAAATATAAAGAATGAACCCGATGACCAAATGGGCCTGAATGAGGCATACAGAGTGTTGCATGTCAGTCCTGATGCCCCATGGAGAGAGGTGCAAAGTGCTTACAAGGAGAGAATGGCCAAGTCCCACCCGGACAAGGTTTCACACCTGGGTGAAGAACTTACAGGAAAAGGCCAAGGAACTTACCGTTGAAATCAATAAGGCCTACAATACTATTAAACGTTATAAAAAGGGTTGACTGCCGCATCCGGAACAAAAAAATACTACAAACGCCATCCACTACATACTTAATCTTGCCCGAATCTTACATAACGCCTGAAACACTCAGGCCTTTACATGCTGAACGTTTTCTACCATAAGCTTCGAGATAGCTTTTGCAAAGGCAGCAGAGTCTTTTGGTTTTGAGCCTTCCAGTAAAAGCGCCTGGTCATAAAGGAGGTCTGTATAATCTTCCAGGACTTTACTCTTCCTGTCTTCTTCAAATATCCTGTTCATGGCTTCAAAGATCGGATGCGATGGATTGATTTCGAGAATTCTTTTCCTTTCAGGTACGTCCTGACCCATGGATTTTAAGAGCTTTTCCATCTGTGGATCCATCTCTCCCTCATCACCAACAAGACAGCATACAGAGTCTTTCAATCTCCCCGAAAGTCTGACTTCTTTTACGTCATCAAGGCGGTCGTTTATGAGATCGAGGAGTTTTTTATACTTTTTCCCTGCCTTCTCCTTTTCATCCTTCTCAGATTTGTCCAGAGTAACATCACCCTTAATGGCAGATTTAAACTTCTTCCCCTTGTACTCAAAACTGCTCATGATAACATCATCAATATCTTCCAGCATAATCAGGACTTCATAATCCTTTTCCTTAAATGCTTCAAGGTATGGTGATTTCAATGTTTCATCCAGCGACGTACCTGTAATATAATATATATCTTCCTGGCCTTCCTTCATGTTGTCAACGTATTCCGGAATGGTTCTGTATTTACCCTTTTCAGTTTTTGTGGAAGGGAAGATAAGGAGTTCTCCAATAGTTTCCCTTCTGGAAAAATCCATATGAACGCCTTCCTTTAAAACCCTTCCGAATTCGTTATAAAAACCAACGTATTTATCAAACTCTTTCTCCTTCATATCACTTAAAGTATCAAGCACTTTTTTTGTGATACTGCTTTTTATAACTTCAACCTGCCGGTTGTTCTGCAGTATCTCTCTCGAAACATTTAATGGTAAATCTGAAGAGTCCACTACTCCCTTTACAAATCGCAGGTATGGCGGTATTAACTCTTCGCAATGGTCAATTATTTTTACCCTTTTAACATACAGAGTCGGGCCGATTTTGTACTCTTTATAGTAAATATCGACAGGCCTCATTGAGGGGATGTAAAGAAGGGATGTAAACTCCGAAGCTCCCTCTGCCTTGTAGTGAACCACCTTTGCCGGCTCCGTGAAATCATGAGAAACGTGTTTGTAGAATTCATTATACTCGGTTTCGGTTATGTCCGATTTGTTCTTAAGCCAGATAGCCTTTCTTGAATTCAGGGTCTCTTCTTCCTTTACTTTGACCTTCTGAGTCTTATCCAGTTTACTTTCCTGCTCCCGTTCAATGTCCATTACGACAGGATGCTCGATAAAATCAGAATACTTCTTGACGGTACTCTTTATTTCCCACTCATCCAGATATTTTTTTTCCTCTTCCTTGAGATGCAGGATTACGTCAGTACCTTTCTTCTCTTTTTCCACATCTTCTACAGTGAAGGAACCGTCTGTGGCAGACTCCCACTTAACGCCTTCTTTACCGCTCGCCCCCGCCTTTTTTGAAACTACAGTAACTTTATCTGCAACCATAAATGTTGAATAAAATCCGACTCCAAATTGACCAATCAGTTCGGGATTGTTATTTACCTCCTTGCTCTGCAAAGCCGCAATAAATTCCTTTGTCCCTGAGTGGGCAATAGTTCCGAGTTCCTTAATCGCTTCATCTTTAGTCAAGCCGATTCCATTATCACTGATTGTGAGTACACCGGTATCCTTGTCTGCTGTTATCTTTACCTTCCAGTCCTTTTCACCTTCAAGGATTTCTTTGTTTGTCAAAGATTCGTAATGTGCCTTGTCAATGGCATCCGAGGCATTGGAGATAAGTTCTCTGAGAAAAATCTCTTTATGGGAATAAAGAGAGTGTACCATTAAATCGAGGATCTGTTTGACTTCCGTCTTAAATTCCATTTTTTCTACTGTCATTATAATTCACCTTCCTGTACTTAAACTTAATTGTTTACTGAAAATAAATAACGCAATTACTCAATATTAACAATTCCGACTTGCATAAAATAAACTCACATCAGGCAATTTCCCTTCTTTTAAAGAGAGCAACCGCCAACCATATAATAGCTATACAATATATAGCAGTATAGAAAGTGTTACATACTGCATATTGTAGCATAGTGCCTTTCTGCCAGAATAATATCGGGTCGGCAACTGTTCCGCTTATAGGCATCAAATTCAGATTTTGAAAGTTTGGAAACAATGCGTAACATATTTGTAACAATACTTACAATGATATATCCATGGCTGTAAAATGGTAAGATGTAACTGAAAGTATGACAAAGAATAAAAACAAGCAGACAAATAGTT
>CAXGMX010000135.1:0-5777 GCA_964010955.1 uncultured bacterium | reverse complement strand
CCTGATAGCATTCTCAATATCCATGATCTTCGGCGGCCTGTGGGGGTACGTAGCCTGGGGTTCTTATTTCCTGTGGGATGCTAAGTTGCTGTGGTCTGTGATTATCTGGTTCTTTTTATGCTACATGTATTCATCTGGATTACTGGCCGGAGGCCAGCAGAAAATTCAAGACTCCACTGGCCGTGGTTGGTTTTGTGATATTACTTACAACGTATGTCGGTACGAGTTTCCTTATAAAGAGTACACACAGTTTTTAGCCTTTTTTTTGCCAAGAAAACACTAAGACACAAAGTAGTAAAATATGATTTAAAAATCCGTTTAATTCTTTAGACGGGATTAACAGGATTTACAAGATTATTTTTATCTTTGTTTATCCTGTTATCCTGTCAAAAAACATAGTTGTATTAAAATGAAGCAGATATACGATTTCTTAAAATCTCAGAAGACTGGAATAATAATCGGGTTTACCGTTACGGGACTCCTCATAATAGGGAGTCTTATAATGAATTTCTTCCCGGAATTTTATGAAGGGCTTTCGGGCGAAGATATTACCTTTTTCTTTAATAATCCTGCGCCAATACACACATGGTTTTATGTAATGTTTGTTGCCTTTGCCATGTATGGGATATCTATTTTCTTCTGTACACTGGACTCTATTCTCAGGAAGGTAAAGGCACGTACCAGCAAGATTCCCTTGTACGGGGCGTCAATTGTACATATCGGTTTTCTGGTTACGCTGGTGGCCCACCTTATAGGCGGTATATGGTCAGAGACCGGCATGCCGATCACAATTGCCGATAAATGGGTGCAAAGCGGTGAATATGAGCTGAAGGTGACAGGCCTTGAAACTACTTCATACCCCAATGGCATGCCAAGAAAGATCAAGACACAGATAGAAATAAGGAAGGATGGGGAAGAGACCAGTGATACACTCGGCTACAACAATCCCGTACTTTTAGATAGCGGAACGAAGCAATTTCTTTTACGAAATTATGGGAATATGCCAGACGGAGTAGTATTGAATATTGACGGAGAAACAAGGGCATATAATATAAAGGATGTTATAGAAATAAACGGATCAAAAGTGCTCCTGGCAAACCTTTATCTCCCTCCACAGTTCCGCATTCCCGCTATCCAGCTGGTTTCAAAAGGTAAAGATGGCAAATACAATAAGTCCTACGTTCGCATCGGCAGGCAAAATGCTCAAAATGTCAAGGGGGTGAATGTGATCTTTGAAGACATCAAAGTCACGCCTGCAGTAGTTGTTACACCAAAAGAAAACCCGAGCATACCTCTTACATTAATCGCAATCGGCTGCTTCGGCTCCGGAATGCTCCTAGTGATCTTCAGGACAGCGTATAAGATGGTAAGGGTGTAGGGATACAACGAAAGTAGGCAGTTTACAGTTGGCAGTAGACAAGTTAAGAAGCAAGAAAAACGTTGAAGTTAAGTCTTTACATCAGAAATCATAGTACCTATCTAGAATTCTCAAAATCATGTTAACAAGTTAGTTATGCAAGTCAATGAAAATTTCAGGAAACACATGATACCAGTCAGATGAAGTCTTGTGGTGGGTGCTACCCGTCATACCTGGCTTTCATATAATTGTATCGATTAGCGCAATCTTATACTTTGGCACTCTTTTGTCAATTTATGTTCAATACTTGTCTGCAGAAAGACTTAGCTAAGTGCCTGTTGAGATGCATATGCCGACGGATAATGGCTTTTGACTTGACTGTTTATGTGTATTGTGTTAGATTTCAAATCCAGTATATCAGTTCACATACACCCACTTGTAGGTCATTATAAATTACCTGATTCCCTGTATCCTTTGAAATATCAATACCTTTCTGTCAAAATATTCGATTAAATCTATTTTACTCGTAACTTGTAACCCGTAACCCGAAACTCGTAATGAAACAATATAAGAAACTAATATTGCTGTTTTTGATCATAGTATTTATCAGCTGTATCATTGCGCCCATTAAGAAGGTACCTCTGGACTTTATGCTGGAGAAGACGGGTTTCATAGCAGATTCGGTGGACTACGAGAATGGTGTGTATGATTTTGGCAAGGTGATGAGGCGGATTATGATGGTGGTTGCCCTGATAGTGTTTATAGTCTACCGGAAATCGCTGAGATTCGGCACGCTGATTTCTTCAGCTCTGAAGATAAGGCCCGGTTTCTTCAGGCAGTTTCTATTGGGTCTTTCAATGGCGGTATTGTCAATACTCATCTATTATGGCATAGGACTGATTTCCGGTGCGTGGATTATTCACCTGGATTATGATTCGGCAGGTGTTATAATATTAAAAATAGTCGAATATGCCTTGATAGCCTGTCTTATAGGTGTGATGGAGGAGATATTTTTCAGGGGGTTCCTGTTACAATCTTTTATGGAGAATATGTCAGTGCCGATGGCCGTATTCGTGTGCAGTTTGATTTTTTCGGTTCTGCATTTTTTCAGGGCCGATGTTTTTGTTTCAACCGGTTTTCAGCCGTTTGTCGGTTTTGTAACCATGGCACTAATTTTTTAAGCCTCTGTTTTTTGATTTAGCCAAACATCTGCCTGAAATTATAGGGCTCTTTCTGGTTGGCGTAGTACTGTCTTACGCGTTTATTAAAACGAAATCACTGTATCTCTCCATCGGCTTGCATATAGGGATGGTGTTTATGGTGAAGGCAGACACCATGTTCATCTTGCGTATGAGGAAAGAGCAGGTATTGCTGTTTGGTGGTGATAGCAAGTTAATAACGGGAATCATCATATGGTTTTTCTTAATATGTATCTTAATGGTAATCAAAAGAATCTATAGCGATTCATACAATTACGGGAAAACATAAATGGAAAAGACATTAAAAGAACTTGCCGACTATGTAGGTGGAGAGGTAGTTGGCGACGAGAATATAAAGATAAAGGGTGTAATGACGATCGATGAGGCGACGGAAGGTTACATCACCTTTGTATCTAATAAGAAGTATATAAAAAAACTTGGATTGACCGGGGCATCCGCAATCCTGGTATCACCTGGTATGGAGGCTGAAGGCAAAAACCTGTTGATAACCAAGAATCCTTACCTGGCATTTGCAAAGGTCGTTGATCTGATGATGAACCCGGAGAAAGTATATTCCGGTACAGTGGATGACTCAGCCAGTGTAAGTGATTCATCCGAAATAGCCTCTAATGTAACCGTTTACCCGTTTGCCTTTATAGGTGAAAACGCAAAGGTGGCTGATAATGTGGTTTTATATCCCGGTGTTTATGTAGGGGATGATTGTCAAATAGGGAAGGATACAATAATCCATCCAAATACCGTACTCCACAAAGGTACCATAATCGGTGAACGTGTAGTGATCCATAGTAATTCAGTCATTGGTTGCAGCGGTTATGGATATGCTCCGGATGGAAGTACGTACTATAAAATACCTCAGATCGGAATTACTGTAATCGAAGATGATGTTGATATCGGCGCCAATACCACAATCAACCGTGCTGTACTGGGGGAGACCAGAATCAGGAGAGGCACAAAGATAGACAGCGAGGTAATGATTGCCCACAATGTTGAGATTGGCGAAGACACTCTTGTGACCTCACAGGTTGGAATTGCGGGCAGTGTTCAGATTGGAAATAACGTTATCCTGGCCGGAGGGTCGGGTGTTGCAGGTCATATCAAGGTGGGAGATAATGTGAAAGTGGGCGGCTGGACCGGAGTTACAAATGACCTGCCTTCAGGCGGTACATTTCTGGGCACACCTGCAATAGAGATCGAAAGAATGAGAAAATGTTATATGATTATACAAAAACTGCCGGAGATGAGGGAGGCTGTAAAGGATTTACAGAAGAAGATAAAAGAGTTGGAAGAGAAGTTAGAGAAATGAAAAGATTAGGATTGATTGCAGGTAATGGCAGATTCCCGATACTCTTTGCACAGAGCGCAAAGGCCAGGGGTGTAAACATAATTGCAGTTGGTATTGAGGGAGAAGCTTCTCCTGAAATAGAACAGTATGTAGAGAAATTATACTGGGTCGGTATTGCCAAGATGGGCAAATTGATAAAGACATTAAAGAGCGAACATATAGAAAAGGCTGTGATGGCAGGGGGGCTGACGAAGTCACATATACATTCAAGATTTAAGCACTTAAAATTAAGGCCTGACCTGAGAGCTATCAACATGTGGTACAAAAAACTCAGGAGTAAGCACGATCATTCTATCCTTGAAGCCGTTGCAAACGAACTGGCCGAAGACGGTATAGAACTTATCAGTTCAATAGCTTACGTGAAAGACCTTTTAGCAGGGAAGGGTTGTTTGACTAAGAGAAAACCATCAGAAAAGGAAACAGCTGATATAGAGTTCGGATGGAAGATTGCAAAAGAGATTGCAGGGATGGAGATAGGGCAATGCATAGTGGTAAAGGATAAAATAGTCCTGGCAGTCGAAGCGATTGAGGGGACAAATGAAACAATCAAACGTGGCGGCAAACTTGGCCGCGGTAAAGTTGTGGTAATAAAGTTAAGCAAGAGAGGCCAGGACCCGCGCTTTGATCTGCCGACTATCGGTACAGAGACTGTCGATTACCTGAAAGAGGCAGGTGTATCCACATTAGCGATAGAGGCGAAAAAGACCTTGATCCTTGATAAAGAAGATACGATTAAGCTGGCAGACAGGTATAAAATCTCTATAATCGCTTTATAATAGATAGTATTTTAATGAGTACATGTCTGGAAATTTTAATGCTTCGGCTTCGCTCAGCATGACGTCATTCCGAGCGGAGTCGAGGAATCATAGTTGCCTAAGACCAGATTTAATAACTTACTTTTCTGATAAAACCTCCAACATCTCTTTTGCATGATAGTTAATAATCTTTGGCTTTTGAAATAGTAAGATATTTAATATAAAAGGGAAATTGTCATTTATACAATACAAGTTCCCTTTTATGTTTTAAGACTGCCTCATAATACATATATAGCCTTAATCGCTTCCTCAATAATTACTTTAAAATCCCCCTCTCTCCCGCCTGCAAAATCTAATTATGTCTTGATTTTTATCATTAAACAGGTAAAATAGTAGCTTACTATTAAATAGCAGGCTATCTATTATGTTAGAATACGATTTTAAGGAAAGTATTGGTTATTCCATAGCAATAGCATACCGGGCCTTAAGGAAGGCATTAGATGCTGAACTGGAGCGCTATGGGATTACGTTTGCCCAATGGCAGGTCCTCGCAGGCTTGGCTCTGGAGGGTGAAATCTCTCAGGTTAAGCTGGCAGAACTGATTGGTGTAGAAGGACCTACGCTGGTCAGGATACTTGACAGGATGGAGCAGAAGGGCTGGATCAAGCGAAAGGTATCTTCCCGCGATCGACGTCAAAAATTAATTTCCCCGACAAAGAAGGTAGAAGGTGTATGGAAGAAGATGACTGAATGTGCTCATGGGGTAAGAAGCGGAGCCGTTAAAGGTATTTCGCCTAAAGATGTTGCAAATTTGCAAAGACTTTTGGGAAAAATAAGGGAGAATTTGAATGGACAATTCGGGACTGAAAACTCTGTGTAATCACAATAAGAAACGACACTATTTATTTATGTGTACCGGAATCCTGATCTTTCACACAATTACTTTGTTCTTTCTATGTGACAGGAGTCTGGCACAGGAACAAATGTTCAAAGCGCCTGTAGTTGTGTCACGCATCATTGAAATGGATGTGCGTCAGCCGGTTAAAATGGTGGGAACTGTCTTTCCGCTCAGGGAGAGTATTGTTGCTTGTGATACGTGGCGT
>CAXGMX010000134.1:0-5799 GCA_964010955.1 uncultured bacterium | reverse complement strand
AATTTTTATGTTGATATTGAATGTATATGAAATAAAATAACAAACCAATGGGGTATAGTGTAATGGTAGCACGATAGATTCTGGTTCTATTTGTCCGGGTTCGAATCCTGGTACCCCAGTTTGTTACTTCATAAAAACTTACGACAATTTCAAGACGCTGAAAAACCTTTTTACTTCATCACACACTTTATATTAGTGGAAGCAGTTGGCGCCTTTCTTAACATATGAAAGTACTATTTCTTTCTCATTGTAAGGTCTACAAGCAAGCACATTGATACAACTATACTGACAAAAGTTGAAGAAAACATCAATTTGGTTGTCTTTGACAATAGTAATTTATTTTTTTCATAATTGCTGAGAAAACCCGTAAACAGGTCAGAGGCGTTAAATTGTCACGTTAAATTTACTATTTCATATGGGCATTGTAAAGCGATAAACGTTTTAATAGGATTTTTTCGTAAACTTTGGAGAAAGTAGACTAAATTATCCATCTCTTGTTTTGAGAGTTTGTCTTTGTACGCAGGCATATTATTAAATTTGCCAAAGAATTCCTTTTGGCCAGGATCCTCAATCATACTCCTTAGCCATTTATCAGAGGCAAAGTTGTCCAGTACTGGCGCAGTATCTCCACCATATCCATCATAGGTATGACAAATATAGCACTCATTCTCTTCTAAAATCATTTCTCCGGTTTCTTTCAGCACAGGATCTATCTCTTTGTCTGGTTCAGCCTGTGCAAGTAAGAACTCTACCAGATTGGATAAATCCTCTTTTTCCAGGTCGTACTCAGGCATCATATTGATCTTTGTTCTCCCATAATATTTGGGAGCATTGGGGTCCTGCATGAATCCAATAAGCCACGGCTTAGAATTATACGCTGTTAAATCAGGAGCGGAATTACCTCCCGCACCTTCGAAACTATGACAGACAATACAGTGCTGGCGAAACAATTGTTCTCCCGAATACATCGGATCATTCATAAACACAGCCATCCCACCCTGGGGTGGAATACCGAGTGCCGCCAACTTTATTGCCACATGAGCAAGTTTTTCAGATTCCTCCTTTTGTTTTATGATTCGCTCGTTTCCGGAATCGCTTATGCTTGACATTATTGTCAGGAAGATGACTCCTGCAAGACAGGCACCAAAAGAACCCATGACTGGCAGCCTTTTTAATGGAGAACGGCTCCTTGACCTGAAAATAAAGGGAAGGGCAATTATTAAGGATGCGACAATAGAAGGAATAATAATGGCACCTACAACCTCCAGTTCACCCTCAAAATATTTTAATAGTTGAAACAGAAACAGGAAATACCATTCAGGCCGTGCAATGTAATTTGAACTCGGGTCAGCAGGGGACTGTAGTTCTGCGCCATTCATATACCAGACTACAATTACCATTGAAATGAAAACAATTACAGAAACGACAACATCCTTAAAGACCTGATCCGGCCAGAAAGGTTGTGTTTTCTTCTTAAGTTCTAACTCATCTGGTTTCCAGTGTGGGGTAACACCATGTCTTCTGAATAAATAGATATGGATTGACAGAAAAGCCATAAGGCCTGCCGGCAGAAAGAAGACGTGAAAGCTGTAAAATCGTGTAAGTGTAAGGTTTCCATAGTCATTTCCGCCTTGAATTACTCCCTTTACAAATTCACCGATACCCGGAACTAAACCCATGATGCTCGTAGCGACTTGTGTCGCCCAGTAACCCTTTTGATCCCAGGGTAGCAGATAACCGGTAAGTCCAAATCCCAAAATGATGAAAAGCATGAAGACTCCGGAAATCCAGTTTAACTCACGTGGTTTTCTGTATGCACCAAAGATAAGTATTTGAGCCATATGGAGAACAGTCAAGACAATCATTGCACTGGAACCAATGTTGTGCATCCCCCTTACAAACCAGCCGGAAAAAGTTTTGTGCTGTATATAATAAACACTTCCCCATGCATCTGTGGTAGACGGAGAATAGCAGGTAGCAAGAATCACGCCGGAGACAATCTGTATGATGAAGACGAAAACAAGTGCACTGCCAAAGACGTAGGACCACTTGGCGCCACCTTCCACAGGTTCATCCATAAATTTATTAAAAAGACCGTTGAGGCCGGTTCTATCTTCTAACCATTTCATTTTATAGTACTCGAAATTAGAAGTAAAATTTAAGTATAAGTAACTTTCAGGCAGGCATTTTTTTGGAAATACCCAACTTCATTTTCTGGTATCTCACAAATAGCTTTCCCTGTTTGATTTCTGTTTCAAGGGTATCCAATCCCCGTGGAGACGGACCTGAAAGAACGCTTCCTTCGATATCAAAATAACTTTCATGGCACGGGCAGATAAATCTTCCCGAAGCCTCGTCCCAGTCAACACCACATCCAAGGTGAGGACAGATTGAGGAAAAGGCAGTAAATCTTTTATCCTTATCCATTAATATCCAGACTGCTCCTATTGCCGTTGTCGGAAATTTATTCCATGCGTCCATCTTAGAACCCTTGATTGACACCTTCTTGGGAACATTAACCTCGCAATCATTAATGTTGCCAATATCAAACAGACCGGATGAACCGGTAACTGTATATTGCATGGCCGGGCTGATAAAAGCGCGTATCAGAGGAATGGCGTATGCAATGCCTATAAGAGAAGTCAGAACAACGGAACATATCTTTAGAAAGCTGCGTCGTCCGTTTTCACCTGAGTGGTGTACACTTTCCTTTTTGTAAGTGTGTTCATTCATCATCGAACTCCCAGCCTGTGAACCTGAAAAGTGAATTTGGATAGACAAATCTCAATGAGAGGCTATTAAAATATAACTTTCGGTCAAATGGAGCCCTACGGGCGAAGCCTGTGGTCTTCTGCGAAGGCAGATAAAAATTGTGTTGACGTTGAATAATAATGTTCCTTAAATAAATTAACTTTGAAACTGACACATATTAGAAAGATTATAGCTGTACATTCATTTGAAAAAAAAGAGGGCAGGATTCGTGATGCTTCCTGCCCTCTCAAAACACAGTAATAGTCTATTTCCTTCTTACATACCTCCCTGCTTTCACTACTTCTAAAACATGAACATGATTCGAATGTAATAAGACTTTTACTTAGGTTTAGGATCCTCACTCTTGGGATGATCTGACTTTGCTTCACCCGAGCTATCTATTACAAGAAGTGAATCTGTGTATTCACCTTTTTTCCAGAAGTCATAAGGTACATGTTTTATACCCACCTTCTCTTCCAGAGCCTTTATTCTCCTCAGCTTGCTGGCTTCGGACTTTACTTTTAAAAGAGATTCGTCCTGTTGGAAAGCAGCCACGTATGTCTGCATATCCGAAGACATATGGAAGGCCGACTTGAAAATAGTCGTTCCCTGGTAGACAAGCATATCAAACCATATACGTTCTATTTCCGTGATATTATACATCCTGCCTCCCAGGTTCCATTTATGCCCCTCATCCAGAAATGGTGCCAGGTCCTTTGGCATGGCTTCAAGGAATCCATCCTTATGCAGATCCTCAACAACAGCCTTTGCCTCTCTGACTTTAGCAAAGCTCACCTTGACTGTTTCGTCAGCTCCCCTTAAATACGCAGCCGCAAATCGAGACGAATGGCAATCGTTACAGATGTTTACCCATGCCTTTCTTTTACCCGCATACTCTTCAGCCCCACGATCAACTTCCAGAACTCCCATATGGGCATAAACCGTGTTCTCAACGGCGTTGTGAGTACCATTGTACATGTGGCAATATGCACAGGTGGGTGACCTGTAATTTCCTGCCTTTAGAGTCTTGTCCCAATCCCAGTTGTCTCCGTCAATCTTCGTAATCACTCCATGTGCCGACGATTCATAACACTCTATATCACGGTGGTCAGGGCCATTATGGCAATATCCGCATGTCTCCGGCCTCCTGGCCTCGGAAGCCTTGAAACTATGCCTGAAATGACAGGCATCACATTTATTTTCAATAGAATGACACTGTGCACAACCGGCAACCTCAGGCTGGGGCTTGCTGATCTGCCATCCCGCTTCAACTACGTCCGGATGAAAGGCCCGAGCATGTGCGGGATTCCCTGAATCCTTTTCAGATTTAAATTGTTTAACCTGTTTGGCGTGACAGCCTTTGGTTCCGCATGTATCCGGAGTCGGCATAAAAAGTTTCTGGTGGTCACTACCATGGCATTTATCACAGGTTACTACCGCCCCGCTGTGCTTGCTCTCCTTCCAGGTAAGAACAATCCCCGGGGTTGTTAGTTTGTGGCATGTGATGCAATCCGTATCTGAAAATGTACCTTCAACCTCGTTGTCAGCTTCAAAATAATGCTCCGGATCCCACCATCTGTACATCTCGATAGGTTTCCAAAATTTGCCCCATTTCCCCTCGCCATTTGCAAGCTTTCCAAGTTCCCCACCTGCATGTACATTGACCGATGAAAATAATCCAAAAGATACCAGTGTAAACACAAAGAAAAATATGAATATTTTCTTTTTTGCACTCATCACTATTCCTCCTTTCTTAATCAATCTTTTCGTACTCTTAATAAATAAAATTACAACCGGAATACGCATTACTGAGATTACCTTCCCATAGTAGTTTGAATTTTACCATTTACATTTTATTTTTTAAAAATCTTAAATACAGGTATCGTAATTTATTTCAACCTCCCTTCTTTAGTGTGAGTAAGTCATTGTCTAGATTATTATAGTATATAAAACCAGGCGTAAAGAGATTTGCAAACAATCATATTGAGACTACACTGTTAACGAAATATGGATATGGCATGAATTCAGTTTTTCTTGAAAATAGCAATTTATCCTTTATCATAATTACTGAAATATCCCCCATAAACAGGCCAGAAGCGTCATGAGTATTACAGTTCAAAACTATATTCAATCTAAACATTTTCAGAAGTGTTAAATTTACTATTTCACATGGAATTTGTAAAGAAATAATTGAACCTCATATCCCGGTCTTTCATTATAATATTGTCAATTATAGAGCCGGATCCTCTAAAGTGAGGTTTAGAGACTTTGCTTCAGGGCTTCCTTATTGGTATGATTCTCTGGCAGGGCAATGGCTTCTTTGATGCAGATCCGCTCGCAATTATTTGCAACGAACACATTTGTTTTTTGTGTTATAATAAATTTATAGCAAAGTTTAGAGAATCTCAACTATTTTTTTAGATTTGAAAAAAACTATTGTATTTTTGAATATTTTTTTTAGGATAGTTATTTTTTCAAACAAATCTAATTGAAAATTAATTATTGAGATTAAATTTATTTTAGAAATACAACTCCCGATTCTATATACATAAGATTTTGACACGCGATATTTTCATTCTTATATAACTTACCAATGGGAGCCTAAGTATGGCGTAGTTAATGGAAGAAAAAAAACAGGAGGTCTATATACATCCAAGAGGGATTTCTTTACATTGGCGGGCTGGGCAGCTATTATTGTAACCGGCCTGGTTTAAGTCAGTAGCTAGATTTGACTTTCCCGGATCGGGGCTTTGCCTTTTTCTGCCTCTGCAGATTTTTCATACATCTTTGCCACATCAATATATTTCCCCTGCTTCTCTAAATCCTGCGCTTTATACCAATTCTCATCCGCAAGTTGATGACCCCGGGCATAGGCAAATGAACAGATTAATAACGCCGGTAAAATATTAAGGTTAAGTTTATTCTTTTTATAACCGTATACATCCTTAGAATTTATAAACGCAAAATAAGAGCTGCATTATAAAGAAGAAATATAAAGCAATCTATTTAAATTATTTATATATGATATTTTGACAACATAATTGTTTC
>CAXGMX010000133.1:0-5801 GCA_964010955.1 uncultured bacterium | reverse complement strand
ACGCCACGTATGGCTACTGTTTCGGTTGGTTGAGCGCCTACGCTAAGCCAGTACTCTATTCTCTCTCTCTTTAATACTACCTTTTTTGATTCATCTTTTTCCATTGGATCATACGTTCCCAACTGTTCGATACTTCTTCCATCGCGCTCTTCCCGTGCATCAAAGGCGCAAATCCTGAAAAAAGCCCTGTTTCTCCGACCCATTCTCTTTAATCTTATTTTTACCATTAAACATTCTCCTTTTTTTGATTTAAGTATTAATATTCTTGCTTAACCGTTTATGCTTATCTTCTCTTTTTTCTTTTTACTTTTTTACGCTTACTCCTGATCTTTCCAGTTCCGGGAAGCTTCATTGCCTCTGGTGTCATCGCTTCTGTTGGAAAGCTTTTGGGGTCTACACCACTTAGAGACCTGAACATCTTCTTCATTTGTTTAAACTGTTTTAATAACTGGCTGACATCCTGAGAGTTAGTGCCGCTTCCACGAGATATTCTATGCCTCCTGCTGCCTTCAATTTTCTCCGGGTTCATTCGCTCCTCCAGCGTCATCGAACGAATAATAGCTTCAACTCTTCTCATTTGATTTTCATCAATATCCATACCCTTCATCTTTTTGCCCACTCCGGGTATCATACCAAGAATATCTTTCATCGGGCCCATCTTTCTTACCTGTTGTAACTGGGAAAGAAAATCTTCAAGCGTTAGTGTGTTTGCTCTAATCTTTTTCTCTAACTTTACAGCCTCTTCCTCGTCAATAACATCTTGAGCCTTTTCAACCAGAGATACAACGTCCCCCATTCCCAGAATCCTGGATGCCATTCTATCAGGGTGAAATTCTTCAAGTTTATCAAGTTTCTCGCCGACTCCTACAAATTTTATAGGCTTACCCGTAACTGCCTTGATTGATAATGCAGCACCACCTCTGGTGTCGCCATCCAATTTTGTTAATATCACACCGTCAAAATCCAGTTGTGAGTTGAATTCCTTAGCACTGTTAACAGCATCCTGACCGGTCATAGAATCACAAACAAAAAATATCTGAGTAGGCTTTACCTTCTTCTTTATCTGCTCCAACTCCAGCATCAACTCTTCATCGACGTGAAGTCTGCCAGCAGTATCAAGAATAACTACATTATGATTGTCAAGAAAGGCTCGCTTTATTGCCCATTTACATATCTTAACGGGATTAGAATCTTTTTCAGAATAGACAGGGATATTAAGCTGCTTCCCGATAACCTGCAATTGTTCAATTGCTGCCGGCCTCTGCACATCGGCGGCTACAAGCATAGGGCTTTTTCCCTTTGATAATATCATGCTTGCAAGCTTGCCAGCCGTTGTAGTTTTTCCGCTTCCCTGTAACCCTGCAAGCATAATTACTGTAACATCTCCGTCCTTATACTTTATGGTGGAATCAACCGGACCCATAAGATGTTCCATCTCGGTTTGTACAATCTTTACTATTTGTTGTCCCGGTTTGACACTTTTAAGAACTTCCTCTCCAACTGCTTTCTCTGTAACTCTCTGTATAAAATCCTTTACGACTTTATAGTTTGTATCTGCTTCGAGAAGCGCAACCCTGACTTCACGCAAACCATCATTTATGTTTTGCTCTGTCAGCCTTCCCCTTCCGCTTAATTTATTAAATATTGTTTCGAAACTGTCCGTAATAGCTTCAAACATTTCTTACCTTTTCGTAAATTCTTTAATGTATTACCCAGCCATAATGTCCCGACCGGTTCATTGGCAGAACGGTATCAGGCAAATATCCAGGCATTTTTTTTCAAATACTGTAACTTAATATAAATCAAACAAATATTCAATTTAAATATCTAGGAGGTTGTACGAATTCAAAATCTTGCCCCCCCTACTCCTTTTCCCGCCATATCTTTGCGCCCAGTCTAGTCAGGCGATCTTCCAGCTTTTCATACCCTCTATCAATATGATAAAGCCTTCTAATCTCTGTAATCCCTTTGGCAACCAGCCCGGCAACCACCAGTGAGGCACTTGCTCTTAAATCGGAGGCCATCACAGTTGTCCCGGAAAGTGAGGTTACACCCTTAATAGTTGTAATAGCATCGTCATTCCTGATATTTGCACCCATTCTGTTAAGTTCTGCTACATGCATAAACCTGTGCGGAAATATCCGCTCTGTTATAATACTTGTACCATTTGCAATACTCATTAATGCAGTGAATTGCGCCTGCATGTCAGTAGGCATACCGGGATACGGCATTGTCGTAATATTTGCAGGTTTGATGTGCCCATCACTTTTAACTATACACTCTCCATTTTTTACCCCGTTAAATTCTTCCTTAACGGCAGAAGGCTGAATATCAACGCCCATTTCCCGCAATTTATTAACAACTGCATCCAGATGACTGGATATACCAT
The DNA here is from genome assembly GCA_964010955.1 of uncultured bacterium. Taxonomy (GTDB): domain Bacteria; phylum Planctomycetota; class Brocadiia; order Brocadiales; family Scalinduaceae; genus Scalindua. The sequence goes on along the minus strand of CAXGMX010000133.1, from coordinate 3,412 downwards.
TCTCCAATACTATGCTGCCTCCTGTTATGGCTCCTGCAATCATGAAGGTTCCGGCTTCGATTCTGTCCGGAATTATCTCATATTCAATCCCGTTCAACTCATCAACACCTTCTATAATAAGGTTCTTTTCGCCGATTCCGCTTATGTCGGCTCCAGCTTTATTGAGAAAGTTAGCCAGATCCTGCACTTCCGGTTCACAGGCAGCATTTTCTATAATAGTCCTTCCATCTCCAAGAACGGCGGCCATCATAACATTACAGGTACCCAAGACTGTAGAACCATACGGACCTCCCAGATCAACTACGCTGCCTTTCAGTTTCTTTCCTGTCGCAATGACATATCCATCCTTTACGTCAACCTGAGCGCCAAGCGATTCAATGCCTTTTTTATGAAGATCTATGGGCCTTGAACCAATTGAACATCCTCCCGGAATAGATACCTTTGCCATACCCCGCTTTCCAAGCAAAGGGCCAAGGACACATATTGATGCCCTCATAGTTCTGACAAGATCGTACGGGGCTGTTATATTTCTCTCTTCCTTAACAGTTATTTCAAGTGAACCATCCGGACATTTTTTTGTATCTACACCCAGTTCATTAAGGATATTGCAAAGAGTCTTTACATCTGTAAGGTTTGGTATTCCCTTTAATTTCGACGTACCTTTAGTCAACAAACATGCAGCCATAATAGGCAACGCAGCGTTCTTCGCACCGTTTATCCTGACCCTTCCCTGCAAGGGATTACCACCTTCAATTACCATTTTATCCATTTTTAGTCCGGTCCAAACTCCCTTTGCCTGTCAGTATCGACTTCAACAGGCTTTTGTCTCTTTTGGTTTATACACTCTCAACATTTAATGAAGCCCGCGGGGGGAGTCGAACCCCCAATCTCATCATTACGAGTGACGTGCTCTGCCATTGAGCCACGCGGGCAAAGTTAATATCAATATTGGATATGGTTTTTGGCATGAAGGCCGATCTTGTTATGTTGCCTGAATGGTACTTGTCCAAATCCTTCACAAACCTTTCATGAATCTTGATATTATTCATTCTCTGCCAATGAGCTAAAGTTACAATATTCTCTGTTTTATTTCAAGTTATAATAAAGAATTAAAAAAGGCTGTATGAGGTTTTCTTAACACCTTATACAGCCTTTAAGATTATTTTATACTTAATTTGCAGGTACTATTTAATTAAAAAAGTTATGCATCCAGTATTGCTTCTGATGCCTCATTTTCCCAATCCATAATATAATTGATCCCTGTAACATCAGCGGCTTCCCTGGTCAACGCAAAGATATCATTCCTGGTGATTTCACTGAGGTCAAATCTCCTTGATCCGGCCATTAATTGTCGAAGTCCCATTGCCATCTTTTCATAATAGGAATACATACCCAACACACCCGGAGTAACTTCGCCAAATTCCTCTTTGACCTTTGATGAGTAATAGAAAATCTTATCAACAGAATCGCCATGTTCTGAAGCAGGTTTTGGTATATCACCGGCCTTAATCGCTTCTCCATTGGTATTCCCAACCATGGTAGCACAGATTGTGGACCGAGACATGCCTACAGCCTTTACGAATGGCGCGGCCAACGCGAATGATTTATAAATATGATCTTCGGCTGTAAGTCCACCTGCAAGAATTATTTCCGGCACATACTCTCCCCTGTCTGCCAACCTCTTACAATACTCATAAGTCATAGCAGCGATATAAACAGTCGGCACACCCCACTCATTCATCATTCTCCACGGACTCATGCCAGTCCCGCCGCCAGCGCCATCAATGGTTAAAACGTCAAGTTTATAAATCGAGCAGAACTTGATGGCCCTTGCCAGATCAGACGGTCTATATGCACCTGTCTTCAGGAATACATATTTAGCGCCGGCATTTCTCAGGTGTTCTACCTGCTTACCAAAATCATCAATCGCTTTGGGCAGATATTCCGATATTGCCTTCACCCTGGTATGTCTCTCAAACCCCTCAACAGCACCTGATTTAAAGGCTCCCTGCACAACCGGATCTTCCGGATCAGGGATTACAATGTAGCCCCTTTTCTTCAATAGTATTGCCTTGTCCAGATTATAAATCTTAACTTCACCACCTATGTTCTTGGCACCCTGCCCCCATTTCAATTCAACGGCATCAGAACCCAGTGTATTCAAACTATACTCAAGTACACCCAACCTCCAGTCTTCCGGGTTAGCCTGAATAGCAATAAAGCCATAACCGTCTCTCTGGTTGTCTTTAAAAGATTTAAACCTTCTTTCAAGTTCCTTGCATTCTGTAACTTTCTGATTATCGTCAAATTTAGAGTTTTCGTCCATCCCTACCACATTCTCGCCGATTACTATCCCTGTACCACAAATGGCGGAACCTGCCCCGAGGTCCGCAAAATGTTTCTGAGCTATCTGAGTGGAACCCAAACCTGTACAGATCAAGGGTAATTTTAATTTAAGGCCCCCATCTCTACCGAGACGTGTTTCAACATCTACGTTTGTAAACTGTTCGTATTCTTTCTGGTGATGACTGGCAACAGTTCCAGTAATGTTAAAATGTGAATAGTCTACAGGATAATCTTTAGTACCACATGATGTACTTTTACCAAATGGTATCGGGTAAATCGTCTCCGGACCCCTCATGGCAGAAAGACCAATCTCACAGTATCCGGGACATCCATCCAGACAAACAACACACATTCCACTTTGCGGTAAGACATCGCTTCCAGTTCTCGTTCTCGTTCCGGTTGCAGCCGATTTATTCGGTATTTGTAAACTTCCCATCTATAACCCTCCGTTCTTAAAAAAACCCTAGTTTATAGTTATGTTGAAAAATAATTTCGATTTAATTGCAAAATTTCCCAGAGTGTTGTAAATCGCAAATGCAATACCATTACATTTAATTAATATTAACACAATAAACCACGTGAAATCAGACTCTTACGTAAAACATATAAAACATAAACTTTTGTGAATATACCAAGTATTCGGCTAAATTCAACAGTTATTTTCATATCAACCATTATTATTCTGGATTTATTTTGGTTCATAGCTTTTCATTTTAACAAAAAAACCCCGTTAGAAACTCACTTTTAACTAAGTAAGTCTCTAACGGGGGAATCTAAAATCTAAAAACTCTAGCATATGTATCAGTTAATTTACGTTAATCTTAAAATCCGCTTGCCCTTTCCAATCCGTCCCACAAAACAGTTCTGGCATCAAGGAAATCCATTGCTCCATATCTCAGCAACTCCTGATGATCTTCCGATTGAGCAAATGGGAGTAAAGAATCCTTTATACCCTCTGCATGTTCCACATCCAGCTCAATGTGTGCAGAAAAGAAAAGCACATCGTCCTCACTCAAACCGGCACCTCTGCATCCTTCACGTATGTATGTAATACATCTGCGGCACG
>CAXGMX010000132.1:0-5825 GCA_964010955.1 uncultured bacterium | reverse complement strand
ACTATGACAGGAATGTATAAAAGATTTTGAAAAAGAATTAAAAGTAGAAAGCAGTATTTTCGATAAAATATGTGAAACTGAAGATTGGAGAGAAAGGATTTTCTGTCGTTTCTTGAAAAGAGAAAAATATAGGCCAGAAGAAGCAAATAATAATTTTTTAGGACATTCATGTTTTCGAGTACTCCTCGTTTGCGTAGTTTTGTCTCATGATAAAAACAATTTTTAAAGAATAAGAACCGGAATAAAGTAAAAATGGCTGAAATTATTTCTATTCATATTGTACGGAAGCAGAATGATCCCACCGAATCCTGTAACCAGGTTATGGTACGAACAAATTTTGGGATTGAAGGTGATTACCGCTCAGGAAAGTATCAAATTGGACAAATCACTCTAGTAGAATCCGAAATTATGGATACAGTGTCACGTGAACTCGGCTATAACATACCCGCGGGTGCAAGCAGGCGGCAGATCATGGTAGGCGGTATTACGCTGAATGATTTGATTGGCCAGAATTTGCGCCTGGGGCCTGTTCTTGTTCGTGTAGAAGATAAATGTAACCCATGCAATAACATGGAAAAGAGGATTGGCCCTGGAGCAAAGGATGCAATGAATGGCAGGGGCGGTATCCGCTGCAGGATCATTGGAGGTGGGGAACTTCGCGTTGGTGATAAAATAACGGTAGAAGATTCGGTGTTCCCTTATTATGCAAAGCTGTCCAGCTTTTGCTTCAAAATTATCAGTTATCTCATAAAACTTTCTAACAAGGCATAATACCACAGCGTGGCATAGCCGCGATCAAAGTGTCTGAAAATAATGGTTTAAACGGCTTAAACTGTTTAATCGGTTCAAACTGCATCCGCTTACCAACCTTAGGCATTTCCAAATTTTCTTTATCCTATCTTAGCCTGAATCTCCTCAATCATTTGTTCTTTTGTAAAAGGTTTCTCAAGAAATACAAGCTTAGGGTCCATTTCCTTCAGATTCTTATATGCCTTTTCTGAAAAGCTGCTACATACAATAACCGGAATATCAGCATATTCGGGCATGCCTTTTATGTATAGGAAGAATGTATCTCCGGTTACCAGGTCCAACAGTATATCGAGAATAATCAAATCCGGTTTCTTTTCCTCTAATTTTGCTAAAGCTTCATCTCCATCATATGCACGAACTATCTCATAATCCGTGCCTTCCAGCATCATAGTATAAAGGTCATGAAACGCCTGTTCATCTTCGACTATCATTATAGACTTGCCCATTTTCTAATTCTCCTTTCATCAGCTCACAAATTTGTATCCATTAGCCCCCCTCGCACCGTTAGTACTGGTAGGGTATCTCAAAACTAAAACCCCCTTATCTTCAAATGTTATGCTATACTATACAAATTATAATAGAAATTTCCATCTTTAAAATCAGACTGTTTTATCTGGATTTGAAGTTACGGTATCAGCACCTTGTTACGGTATCAGCACCTTTTTGTTCCTCAGTGTCAGAAGGCAAAGTAAACCTAAATGTTGTGCCTTTTCCCTTGCCTTCGCTTTCAACCCAGATCTTTCCACCATGAGCATTTATAATCTTCTTACAGATAGCAAGGCCTACGCCGGATCCCTCACTACTTGCTCTTTCCTGGAAAAACCTACTAAAGAGTTTGTCGTAACTTCCCTTTGGTGTGATTAAGCCAATTCCCTGATCTTTAACTGATAATTCTATTTTCCTGGGCCTCCTCAGTACTGATACGACTATCTCTCCAGATTCAGAGTATTTGATAGCGTTATCTATCAGGTTGGAAATGACCCTCGTAATTTCCTGCCTATCTCCTAACACTTCCGGCAACTTGTCTGGAATTCTTGTTGTTAATGAGAGGTTTTTCTTTTCAGCCAGTAATTTTAATCCTGCTGTTACTTGATTTATTAATTCCTCCAGATCCAAATTCTCCTTTTGGTATGCCACTCGACCAGATTCCAATACTGATAAATCCAATATGCTTTGTATAGTATTCTTTAGTCTTTGTACGTTGTCATCGATAATAGTATTTAATCTTATCCCCTTCTCTTTGTTCATTTCTCCTTTATTCGCCTCACTAGTCCAAAGATTTACAGCCATTTGAACCTGTGCAACCGGTGATTTCAGTTCGTGGGTTACATCTCGAATCATTGAATCTTTCATCTTATCAAGGCTGCGTAATTCCTCATTTGCCTTTTCTATCTCGATGCTTCTTTGCTTTAGCTCTTCATTTGTTGATTTCAAATCTCTTGTTCTTTCCCCAACAGTCTTTTCCAGATTCGCAGTATAATCTTGGAGTTCCTTTTCGAGTTTCTTTTGTTCAGTAATGTCTCTGACAATCTTTATTATGGATTCCAGCTTACCCTCTTTATTTAGAATAGGATAGGATGCAATGAAGACATATTTATTGTCCCTCTTTACATAGTGCTCTGCCGTAGCAGGCAGTAAAGTTTCAATTGACTTCATTGTAGGGCAATTATCACAAATAGATTCTCTACCTTTATAAATACAGTAGCATTTTTCTCCGACAATATTCTCACCGTAAGTATCCATTGCAACCTTATTAACCTGTAGAATATTTCCCTCTTTGTCCAGGACAGTCATGGGGTCCATTATGGCGTCGAACATCGATTCCATAAAAATGTTAGACGATTGAAGTTCCTCATTTCTCTTTTCTATGGTCCTGGCCATCATGTTAAAGGAATTTGCAAGTTCGCCAAGTTCGTCTTTGGAATTAATGTTTACATTTTGGGTGAGGTCTCCTGACGACATTCTCCTTGTTGCGTCTGTCAAATAGAGAATCGGGGCCGTCATTCTCTGCCCCATAATAAAGGCAAACCCGATTATGCCTATTGTAACTATTATCATAATGGTAGAAACATTTCTATGTAGTTTAATAACCTCTTGATAACCTTCTTCATAATCAATTTCTGCAATAATTCCCCAGTCAAGTTCAGCAATCCATTGCCAGAAACCTATTACCTTTACCCCACGATAATCCAGGTAACCGTCTCCATCATAACCTTCGTCTCCTTTCAAACATTCCGAAACAGACTTGGTTAATTTTCCTGTCTCAGGGTCAATCAGCTTCAATTCAAGAGTAGTCCCTCTTTTTACCAATCCGGCCTTCTTTAAGTATGGAACAAATCTAGATTCTGTTATCATATACCCCTGTTTATTAATAAGATATGTTTCGCCACTTTCACCTAACTTTATGCTTCTCAAAAATTCACTAATCTTACCTACATCTACCCTGAAACATGCAACACCCATAATTCTATTCTGGTCAGTAATTGGAGCTGCGACTAACATGGTTGGTAGACCTATTTCCAATTTTCCAAATTCATTTGCAATTGGAACATTTGAAGGCATTATCTGTGATATGAATGTTTCCCCATCCATCGCCTTTTTAAAATATTCGTGTTCAGAGATATTTGTGCCTTCTTTACCCTTTGTAGTAGAAACATGAATAATGCCTTCTGCATCACTTATAAGAATGTCCTTATAACCATACTCGTATTTTATATAGTGAGTATATCTGGAAATGCGCCAAAACCGCTTATCATCCATTGTTATTCTTGTAGCAAGGAGCGTAAAAGGATTTTCTGCAAAAACCCTTACATCACCCTTTCTTTCTTCCGTCCAACCTTTTATGAGTTCCGCTTGTTTGTGCCCAACACTTTGCAGATTCTGTATTAAAGATTCCCGTAATGCCTTCTGTGCCTTAGGATATACTACCAATCTCATTACTATTAATGGGATGAGAGCCAGTACTAAGAACAAAAGAATCGTTTTCTTTTTTATTGATTTGATCTCGATAGCCTTGAATAAGGCTTTCCCTTTTTCAATAATGGTTGGATACATGTTTTTCCAAAAGTGTTCTAAAAAAAAAGTCCTTTTTCTTTCATCTTAAATAACCTTAAGTTCGCTTATCAGGAATAATCTTGCTTACGCGTTTTGTCGCCCATGACATAAAGGAGAATTGTTTTAAGAACCATGAAATAAGAATTTTTATTATTTTCCAGGATAATTGCAAACTAATGGTCTCAAATATTATTTTTTTAAACATTTTGCTGCCTGCAACAGAATCGAAGAAAGCTGTTCTAAATTTCTTGTCTTCCATTGCCAGTTTAATCATGGGAGAAAACAGTCCAAAAATGTGCGCTAAAAGTTGCAAGGAGTCTAACCATTTTTCCATAAGGAAGATCACCCGTGATGGAAGAAAAACTATTATAGTAATCCTTAAAAGCTTCTTTTGATATGCCCACGTTCATCATAACCTCTGCAGCCTTTATCCCGGTAGTACATGCAGTGTTCACGCCTTTGCCCTTAAAGGCTCGAATTATACCAGCGGCATCACCTACTGTAACATATCTGTCTCCAAAGAGATTCTTTGCCGGGGCAGTTGGGAATTGCCAACGACTATAAAATAACTCATGCCTCTGCATGGCAAAATTTGAGGGTAAAACCTTAGTAACCTGAGGCAATAACAGGAAATTATCCATCCAGCGCCAATTAACCTTTGAGCCGGCAATATTTATATCAAGATGGTCGATTTTTGGGGTTATGGCGCCAAACTCTATCCCCCTCAGTGAAGGAAGAAATGCATGTATACAATTTCCAAATTTTTCCATTTCCTCTTTTTCCGGATAAAACTTGGTCAAAATAGTACTCATATAACGGGCGGTCTGATAACGTGTTGCAGTTTCAAAAACCTTACAAGCTCCTTCATCCAGGCCAAATGCCCCAACTACAACATCAGCTCTCCTATTGTCCATTTCACTATAAACCATTACTCCGCTCGGTTCAACATCAATGTTTGTCACCCGTCCACGTATTACCATTACTCCTGCATCTTTAGCTTTATGTAGCAGGTAATTATCAAATAACATTCTATGTACTGCACACGATATCTCACCTTCACCTTCTAATTTTATATCTTCATCATCAGAATGCAGGTAGTATCCGGGTATTCTTTCCAGTACAAGATTATAAGGAAATGGAATCCCCAAATCTTTTTCTAATATTTCTTCTATAGCGGGGACAGTACTCCTACACATGGATTAAACTGTTCATTTTTCCAAAATCCTTACCTTCATACAGCACTATGTTCAAATCCATATTACGTCTTTTTGCCAATCTGCTAAGCGTAATTGCACAACTTGTCCCACCGGGACCTCCACCTATAATAACTACCGTTTGGCCATCCTCAAGAGGGCCGAGCCCTTTATTTACTAAACGTTTCAATCTTCCTGCACGCCTTAACTTCCTGCCTCCAACGGTAGACTCTACAGCTTGTTTTGTCCAGGCAGTTACAGTAACAGGCAATAATCTGAACTGTAGAATCGGATCGGTTACCTTTAGGAATAATTTCTTAAATGGTATGCTACCCGTAAACATATTCCACAAAACTTCTAACTGCATTTTAGCAACGGGTACTTTCCTGCCTGATTCGAGTACTGATAAATAGCCGGACGAGATATGTCTTCGAGAAGTTATATAATCATTAAGGCCAAAAACCTTTCTTCCATATGAGTTATCTGATCCCAAAAGTTTTTTTACAGGTTTATAATACCCTCTACAAAAAGCCCTTTCCGATACGCCGGATTCAAATACGCTATTTACCGCCATCCTGGAGGTAATAAAGGCTGATTCAATACCGTGCTTATAATATCTTGAAATACCCGCACTTCCTATAACAACAAATCTATCAGCAAATGGTTGTTTGGCATTTGTAACATTTATCTTGGGGAAACAGATACAATAGTTCTTTGGCATTTTCCAGCCCTCTTCAGGAAACGTACGGCGCACAACAGGATGGTTAA
>CAXGMX010000131.1:0-5897 GCA_964010955.1 uncultured bacterium | reverse complement strand
CAGGTCGGCAATAGTAAAAAGCATATCTCCCGTTTCAAAATACATACCCTCAAAGGCGTCTTTGCTGATAATAGTCCCGCCTATGGGAGCATAGATAGTCAGATGAGTCTGTGGTTTCTGTGTCCTTTCGAGTTCGTTAATCTGTTCTTCAGTTATGCCCCAGAGTAGTAACCTTTGTTTAGTGTTTTCAAGAAGGGTTTTCGATGATGCAATAACTTCCGGTATAGGGCTATCTCTAAGCTTTTCAATACCTCTATAGGCCAGCAAGTATTCCTCCTGGGTGGATAGAAGGTCAGGGCTATACATGTAAATCAGATGCTCGCCTTTTTTAACAATAGTACCTGTAAAATTAACATAAAGCTTGTCTGTACGTCCGGAAACCCATGCTGTAACGTGTGCAACACTGCTCTCGTCATAATCTATCTTTCCTACCGTAAAAATAGATTTCGTCAATTTTCTGTACTCAACCGGGGTTGTTTGAACTGAGGCGAGCTGGCGTGCCCTCTCACCAAGCCTTAAACTTGCTTTCTCTCCTCCACCGGCTTCTTCCCTCATTGGTACAAGATCCATTTCGCATATCGGACAGCGTCCGGGACCATCTTGTTTGATCTGTGGATGCATGCTGCAAGTCCAGAAAAGTATCTTACTGTCAGGTGTACCAATTGATACCGTCGTCTCACCGGGACCTCCACCAGTTCTTAAGAGCAGACCGATAACTAATCCTGTTATAAAGATAGCAGCAAAGACTGAGACAATTACCCATCTTGTCTTTAATGTATTCCATATATCTTTTGACTTGCTTGAAATATCTTTCATTTTAGATTTCCTTTATTTTAGTTTTGTTTAGTAGTACAAACCCCACTATTGGTATAATCAGAAATTAGTATATTTGAGAATCTTATTTATTATAATATTAAAGAGTTACTATTTTTTGTAACAAAGTACAGTTCCGTATATTTATATATCAAGCTGCATGCCAAGCCACCATAACAACAATAGGAAAACCTTTAAAGAGTTTTGTTCTGTGTTCTGTGGAGTCATACCAGAGGCATATTGGCCTTCGCACAAAGCCTATCTATGACACAACTTAAGAGGGTTTTTCGCCCCACTCAAGATGGCATTTCTGGTTTTTGAACATCCTTATTCTCTTTATAATGAGGATAGAAAATATATATCTTTGGTCTTATATGCCACAATGAAATGTAGTATATCAAACTCTTAAATTCTATAATTGAATGTGTCAAATTAGAATGTTAAAATAACGACTTATAATCACAGAGGATGAGAAAGTGTGATTTAAGAATTTTTTAATCTTTCAATTCCTCCCTGCCCGCCGGTCTGCTAGGCGGGAATTCTTAAATTTACTAAGGACGAAGAACTAATGAGTAAAGATAAAACCCGCAGAGAGTTTATCAGAGAAACATGCACAAATACATTACTGGGCGGCATGTTTCTGTCCCAAATACCACTACCCCCCGACCTCTTACCAGATGACATCGAAACAGATCCGGGATTAACAAACACATTAAACCCGCAATCCCTTGTTGTAGATGTTAAAAGCAGGAAAGATATTATACAGGGAGTAACCGCGAATATCTCACTGGTCAAGCAGATGGTTAACTCAGGCATAACTTCACTTACAGGTAAAAGCAATCCAAAAGATGCGTGGAAAGCACTCTTTCATGAAGATGAAAGGATTGGCATTAAGATAAACGGTCTTGGTGCCCACATCCTTGCCGGTAATTATCAGATTTGCTGGGCTATTGTTGACGCACTCAAGGATATCGGGGTAAAAGAAAATAATATTATCGTCTGGGACCAATATCAGCATCATTTACAGTCATCAGGCTTTAGGTTGAATATGTCCTTCAAAGGGGTAAGGGCCTTCGCAACAGACAGGGGCGGGGGGCAAAAAGCCTTAGATTCAGGCAGTTCACATAAGGAGTACGACAGTGGTTACGGAGCGGTAAGAATAAGCAGAATATGGACGGAAGAGATTGATTCAGTCATAAATTTAGGTTTGTTAAAAGACCACAGCATTGCGGGCGTAACCATTGCACTGAAAAACATATCTCATGGCGTGGTCAGTCATCCGGAAATCTTTCATGATGATTCATGTGACCCTTTCATTGCCGCCATAAATTCAATACCGATAATCAAAGACAAGATTAAGCTCCACATCTGTAATGGGATACTTGGCCTTTACGAAGGCGGGCCAATGCCTAAGAAAAGGCACGTGTGGAGCAATAACGGAATTATTCTGAGCAAAGACCCTGTAGCTCTCGACACAATAGGAATGCACATTATTGAGGGAAAGAGAAAAGAGAGAGAGCTTCCTTCACTATTTAACCGTCCAAACCTTCCAAAGCATATCGAAACAGCCGGCAGATACGGGCTTGGCGTAAGCGACTTAAATTTGATAAATCACAAAACAGTTCTGGTATAAAATATTAAGCATTCATAAATAGGAGGTTTCATCATTTTTAAGATAAAAGTATGGGGCTGTCGAGGAAGTACAGCATCACCCTTAACAAATGAAGAGATGCTGAAAAGCTCATGTGGATGCTTAAGGACATCTCTAAAAAAAATTGTCGTTTGATAATGATGACGACGTCAAGAAATATTTACCTACTATTCCCTTCCTTTACTCAACTAGAAGATATGCTGAAATTCTTAGGGGGAAGTTTCTATCTTTAAAGAATTTCTCCGTTATTCATATCATGTTGTTTTTCACTTGAGCGAATCATGGTGGTTGTCTCTGTATTTCGTTCCGGACATTAAAACGCAAAGCCCTATCGTGTGTGATGCAAACAGCTTACGTATGTATGAACAGTTTCCTCATCAGATTTTTTTATGGCATTTTTACCGCAAATAATGTAGCATACGCCCTAATTTTTACTTAGGAATGGATAAATTTCCTCTAAATTCATCTTACTAGAAAGGAAACGCTAAATGAACGTTATTACTAATACGATCAAGGGGCTCCATCCAGCCTATTTTGCTATGGTAATGTCTACAGGGATAATTTCCATTGCATCCAAACTATTAGGTTTTACGGATATTGCATACGCGCTTTTTTACATAAATATCATCGCCTATGCAATTCTTTTACCTTTACAGATATTACGGGTAAGTATGTTCTGGGATTGTTTATACAAAGACCTTACCAATCCAAAACTAAGCCTGGTCTTTTTTACCATAGTTGCAGCAACAAATGTATTGGGAGCCCAATTTGTTTCTATCGTAAACCAACCTGAAGTTGCGAAGATCTTCTGGTATTTTGGTATCTTTCTCTGGGTTACTATTTCGTTAGTCGCGTTCAGTATACTCTTTATCAAGTGTGAGGAAGGACCGGAAGCGGTAATGCATGGAGGTTGGCTGATAGCTACCGTGGGAACACAATCAGTGGCAGTTCTAGGCGCGACACTTGCACCAGAGTTTGGAAACTACGGCGGTTTTGTGATGTTTTCTTCCTTTGTGTGGTGGATGATCGGTTCATTCCTCTATGTGATCTTGATTACACTACTTTTCTATAGATTGGCATTTTTCAAGTTGTCTCCTGCGGCATTGGTACCACCTTACTGGATTAACATGGGTGCAATTGCCATCACCACCTTAGCAGGTTCAATATTATGCTTAAAAATCCCAGAAATAGGTGGAGCTTATCCAGATTTCTTAACATTCACAAAGGGATTCACACTGTTTTTCTGGTCATTCGGTACGTGGTGGATACCACTTTTGATAATTTTAGGATTCTGGAAATATGTTGTACACAAATCGAAGTTTGAGTATTCGCCACTCGATTGGGGTATGGTCTTCCCCTTAGGTATGTATACTGCCTGTACATTTAAACTTTCGCAGGCTTTACAAATTCCGTTTATCACAAATATTTCAAAATATTTCATATATCTAGCTTACTTTGCATGGACCATTATATTCGTCTATATGCTGATTTCCATGCTAAAGGCAGCTACTGCAAAAGAAGCCGCTAAAACTTAAACTGATTGATATTTTTCATTGTATCACAGCGCGTGCAATTTGAAGCATGTGCTGTGATATAAGGCTTTTTTCTCCTGAGGAACAATTATTTCATTTCCTGTATTTCATTCCTGATAATATCAGCAACAGGTGCATCAGGTACGATCTCTAAGAACATTTTAAAGTCTTCTATAGCTTTCTCAAACTGTCCCTTCTTTTTAAATGATTCACCCCTAAACCTGAAAGCAACCGGATTCAGTGGAAACAGTTCAAGTGATTTATCAAAGTCTGTTATAGCTTCGTCAATCCTATCTGTCTGAAGTAAAAGAATTCCTCTTTCGGTATACAATCCTGCGTAAGAAGGCATGATAGTTATTGCCTTGTTGAAATCCAGAATGGCCTTTTCTGCTTCATCCACTTCTTTGTACATTTTTGCTCTCAGGTAATAGGCAAATGTCTTGTTTGGAGATAAGCTGATGCATTTCCCAAAATCTTCAATTGCTTCTTCAGGTTTCTTTGTGTCGGCAAAGAATATTGCCCTGGCAAAATATGCATCACTTAGGTCAGGGTCTAATTCTATCGCTTTGTTAAAGTCATTAATTGCATTATCATGCCTGCCTGATTCGGCAAAAGCAACACCTCTGTTGCAATACGCCTGTGCATGGCCTGGGTCAATATCAATCACTTTATCGTAATCCTGTATCGCCTTTTCTATTTCACCCATCTTCTTTAAAGCTATCGCTCTATTAAAATAAGAAAGCGTAAACACCGGATTAATCGAAATGGCCTCGCTGAAGTCTTCTATTGCTTTTCCATACTCACCCTTTACTCCAGATATTGAACCCCTGTTATAATATGCCGAAGCGTATTTATGATTGAGAGATATTGCCAGGCTATAGTTTTCTATTGCCTCGGAAATCATTCCCTTTTTTTCGAATATTACACCTCTGTTACAATAGGTACCCGGATTCCTGGAGTTTAGCAAGATGGCCTTATTGCAATCGTCCAACGCTTCCCTATGTTTTCCTCCTTCTCTCCTTATTTTAGAACGATTTAGAAATACATTTGAAATCACTTCCTTTTTATTCAAATTCTTTAGAAAGCAACCATCCTCTACACTCTTTTTGTCAAACCGTTCTATACTATGTGTTACGTAGAATGTATCAGAAAAGCTCATTCCCCTGTGCCCCATCTCAATATTTATCCTCTGTTCGCCGTCATCATATCTGACAAAGATATGTTCTGGAACATTTACACCAAACAATGGCAACTTCAACCTCTCCGCTATGGATAGATAAAGAATAGAGAGGCCTATGCAGTTTCCCTTTCTTCCATCTATTACCTTATTTAAATATAAATCTTCCAGATTACCGGTCTGTACATAAGTAAATCCAAGTTCGTCAAACAGAAATTCATTGATAGTATTTACTATTGTTTCCGGTTCATCATTTTCCATGATTCGCGCCTTTATCATCCTGGCATACCAATCAATGCACTCCACATAATCCCTTATCTTAATCTCTGAATATTCCTCTTTTGCTATAAGTAATGATGTCTCAGCAATATCAAGAAGCTGCTCGTCAATCTGAATCAAATCCTGAAACAGTTTATTATCTGAATGTTGCGTCTGGCCATGCTGGATGACTTGTAAATTATCAACGATGTTGTTTTCTGCAAATGTTATTGCTGTATTGCAAGAAGCCAGCAGAGCACATACCAACACCTTTATAAGCCAGATAACCCTTATTCTGCTATTACTATTCTTCATAATGGTTTTCACAGTATAAAATCGCACTTTGCTCTCGTATAGGAATTTCAAAGTTTATGTGAAAGTGCCTAAAGTTTCGGAGGCGCTTTCAGCGCGTATTCTTTTATTAAAACTAATAGTGCCAAAGGCACAAAAATTAACTTTAGCTCAC
>CAXGMX010000130.1:0-5906 GCA_964010955.1 uncultured bacterium | reverse complement strand
GTAGTAGCAGTAGCAGTAGCAGTAGCAGTAGCAGTAGCAGTAGCAGTAGCAGTAGCAGTAGCAGCTTCTTCTGCTCTAACGGCAGTATGAAAAGGTTTAGTTTAGTACTCCTCCTGCCCTAGCTTAGGGCTACTTAATCATTCTTAATTTTCATTGTTTTCACAGTTCCTGAGTTCCCCCCTTATAGGGGGGGGAACTCGGAACCAACACTGTGATCACAGTAAGCTATATCCCACTGAAATCCCTAACACTATATGTCACAAGATGTTGCAGTTACAAGTTCGAGCTGTTTTAGCAAGTTCTAAAGCCTGTGGAACTAAGCTGAGTTCCCGCATTTGGGAACTCGTTTAATCAGCAATTTTTAGTCATTAATCACTATTAAGCCTTCTGGCGATAAACTAACTTCGGCGTCTGAATTTAAAAGGGTGTTGACTAGATTTATACCTGTCTGTTTTTTTAATACTTGCAGCTTTTACAATGTCTGACTTAGTTATAGGACCACTCTTTCTGATAATCTTCTTAATCTTCTGCAATTCTTTTGTTTCTTTCTGATCTTTAATCTGATCGTGAGTTGTTACTACTAACTGAGCTGTTTTAAGATCACCTTGATTGTTGTTTTCAGTTTTCAGGATAAAGGAGAATGGAAGAATAGATTGGCAGGCTCTATTATAGATTTCCACTTTTATCACCCCATCCTTATCCCTATCCAGAAATATTGCATTATCTCTCCATCCAAGCAAAGCATTTGAACCACGAACTTGGTCTGGCCTGTTACCTCCACCAACTCTACGTGGCTTCTTATCATGACATACAAGTAAGTCAGAGCATGAGTATTTGCGGTTCATCTCTCTTATGAAATGTAAAAGCTTTGACATCTCTGACGCACTGTCCTCATCAAGAGAGTGGACATTCCTCAGCGGATCAAATATCACCATGTCAGGTTTGTATTGTTTAATTGTGCACTCCAGTTTTTCTTGAACGTTACTATCATTTAGAGTTATCCCTGGAACATCAATTAAGTGTAAGTCAAGGTTCTTGAAGTCGAGTTTCTTTTTACAGGCAATTGCTTTGACTCTTGAACGTGAAACCATAGAGGGGTCATCCTCCGCATTAAACGCCAGAACTCTCCCCTTCCTACATTCATATATCCCAAAGAGCTTAGTGCCAGACGATATGCAGACAGCAATTTCCCAAGCTAACCAACTTTTATGTGCTCCTGGCAGACCAGACATAATGCCTACGCTATTTATTGGCCATATCTTGTCTATCTGATATTCCATCGGCTGATGCTTAACACTAGAGATATGAATAATAGGAAAGCCCTCAGCCACCTCCTCTTTACTACTGGTATCGTCTTTAGTCTGTTTGTGTGTAATTATTGATATTGCATTCTCAATAGTCGAATCTCTGTAATCATCACGATCCCACTTATCACGGTAGAGTTTACTTTTACGGAAGAGTTGATCAATTCCCATAGGATTACAATTTGTCCAATATGCCAGTAGGTTGCATAACGCTTGATCTGCTTCTGATTGAGAAGGATGATCAAGTTCTTCCCAGGCACCATCAAATAGCTTTAAAAACTTCTCTCCGTTTGCAGCTGCTTTAGCTTTCTTTATTATGTCCTCAATTTCTTTACTGCTTAATACTTGCCCTTCTGGCAGAGGAATCTCAGTCTTGATTGCCTGCTTATCAGCAATAAAATTATAAAACTCTTCGGCAACTTCCTGACGTTCTTCAATATGAGAATATTCTGGACTAATAATATTGCCTGTAAAAGTGAAAAAACGTTTCCGATCGTATATTTCATAATCTTCTTTCTTTTTACCTTTCTCAGAAAGAAGCTTACCTTTTACAATTATATGAACACCTGTTCCAGAAGGAGAGAGTTCTGTATATGATGCAAACTTATCAATCCAGTCTTTAGCCCAAGATTCAATGATATTCGTCTTAGGATTCACACAGCTGTCCATGTCAATGCCACAATATGGATCCTCACCTGTAAACACGAATCCTATACCATTGAAATTCTTTTTCTTTAATGCGGATACCGCATCATCAAAACTACACCATGTCTTCGGGTTTGTTACACTGGCATTGCTGAAATTTGCCCGCATCGGTACTCTGTCTGGCTTAACTTTCCCAGGCTTCTTCATAAGTCGATACATAACCCATTGATTGCAGGCTTTTAATTCCTCAGGAATACTCTCAACAGATATGCTTGGTTTGTTCAGTTTTTTCATACATGTTCCATGTAATAACTATTAATTGCGAAAATGAGACGGTTTGAATGCCAAAAATTACCTTATGCTCCCTTACCCCACGCTACCCTAAAACTACCTCCTTCTAACACCCCTGTACTACCATTTAAATGCATTTAGAATTACCCTAACCGTCTCACCTAGATCCCCTGAATTTCCTATTCCTCAACCTTCTGGTTTTTCTTTTACAAATTGCACATTTCATTCATTAAGGCCAGTATTGCAGATTGCTACTGGCTATGTGCTAATGCTGATTCCAGAAGGTAATATTGCTGTTTTGATTCCATTAAATCCTCAAAATAATACTCTTAAAACTAGACAGTTAACTTGCAAAAAACAGGGTTTGCATATCTACCCACGCTGACCCAAATTTCGTGTTTTTGACGTATTGATATACAAACACTTATGACACGTAAAACCCACTTAACTGTCTAGTCTTAGACTTTCTGTTTGTGCCAATATCGTCTTTTTGATTCGAGCTTCTTTTTTTTCCTGCATTTCTCACAATATCTTGCTCCTTTGGCAAGTACTGCCCCACACTCACAGAACCTGAGTTTTTGTTTCTTAATGCCAGAGACACACTTCTTGTATTCTTTGGCTATCGCTTTATTACCATTCCCAGGAAGTACAAATCGCTCGAAGTAATCACAAGTTACGCCTTCTTGAACCCAACACAGTCCTGCATTCTTATATTCAAGCTCATATGGATACTGATATATAATTGTAGTCTTAGAATTTCTCTTTAATCTGTTGCCATTAACATTTGTGCCAAGGCACTCATCTGAAACGAGGTTACAGCATTCCTGCCTTACTAGATCAAATAGCGTCATCTTTATTAATCCACTACTTTCTCCGTATCCCCTTACCCCACCTTTTTCATAATATATATACCAACTGATACAATAATATATATACCAACCGATACACCCTTATCTTCTTCATAAGGAAATACCTCGACCTTATCTTCATAAGGAAACACCTCGAAGCCTACGCTCTCCCAAAACTTCTTCCTCTTTCTAGCTTTTTTATGACCGCCTTTACTAGGGATAAACACCTCCCAGAAATCAACATTCTTCCATATGTATTCCCAATCCTCATCACTATACCCATACATTCCTGCCATTAGCATTCCCTCCATACTAGATTAATTATCGTCATCTTTCTCGGCATCACGACCTCCTTCTGTTAATGGAAAAAATAATTCAACTATTTTATCACAAAATTAGAAGGAACTCCTATGTGCCAACCTAGTATATTTCTAGTTTTCTTCTGTATAACAAAATCAATAAAAAAGGGCTGTAAACCGCTTTTACGCAGCTTACAGCCCTTAACCATATTTTTAAAAAACCTAGCCTTAATCTAGTGAATCATATTGCCATGAAAAATGTATCCTCCCTCTTTGAATTTACTCTTGGATATTGTTTCTATTATTTCACACTCTAAACCGATGCTCTTCAGAGCAGTTCTTAGTGCGCTAATGTGTTGATATATTTGTTGGTCATTTACAGACCCAGCATTCTGCATTTCTGGCCAGAGACGGTTATGAATAGTTAATGATGTAATAAGTCTATCTTGATTTACATACAAAAATTTGAATAGTGCGAATACGATGGGCTCTAACTTTACTTCACTCTTAAATTCCAATGTGCGAAGGTCGTCATCTATTATTAATCTGGGCTCGTCTCCTTCTATAGTTTCTCCAACTTCCCCATCAATTTCCCTGTTCGCTTCTTCCGATTCTATAACAGGTTCAACAACTGCTTCTGTTTTATTGCTTTGTTTTTATCATGCATTTCCTTTGCAACTTCAAAGCTCATTCCTTCCGTGTACGGATAGGCTAAGGGACAGTCTCTACGGTCTTTTTCTACTACTTCCTCATGCTGCTTCTCTTTATCATATACTTCTGTCCAGCATCCTCTGTAACAAACGAGTGGGAATTTTATCCAAGAATAATCATTGCTCCTTATTGGTTCCCTCTTATTAGCTTCAACACAATAATAGGTAATCCTAGGATCCATCTCATGAGGTTCAAGGCCAGCTTCTTCAGTATCATCTTGTTTTTCCACAAGAAAATGACAATCTATACAGGCTCGTTGTGGTAACTCCTTACTAGTTAGATACTTCTTTGTTGGCAGGCTTCTCTTTGTCTACCTTCTTTTCTTATTTTGGTTCTTACTTCTTCAGCAAGTTTTTCCATATCGATGGTATTCTTTGGTTTGGCTTTTTTCTTTGCAGACATTCGCTATTCTCCTGTAGAGTTAATAGAGTTAGCGTAATCTTAAATTCTATCTAGCTATGTTACAAGATAATTTTTGCCCCACCGTGTGTTGTGAGGCTTAATACTTTAATGATTGGAACGGAAACCAGAAACCGGTGGTACCCCGACCCCTAGGTCGGGAGATGTTTTATTTTTTAACAAATATTAATTATAAAATAGCTTCATGAAGCCAGCTTGCGTCAATTCCTTGAGAATCATACCTTAAATATGACTCTTTCTATTCCGTAGCAAGCTTAATAATTGTGTCTTAAAAACACTTGTTTACAAGACACCTAAAACAGCAAATCCGGGCTATTGAAAACCAAATACTTACAACGTGCAAGTTTCAGAGGTTTTCGAGTCACTTAGTTTTAGTGTCCTTTCTACCTTACTTCGATGTATTCCCATCTCTTTGGCGATCTCACGTATTGACTTGCCTTGCTTTTTGTATTCAACTATCTTATCAGTGTCAACCTCACTCTCAGGTCTTCCCAATCGCTTGCCATTGGCTCTGGCCTTACGCAATCCACCCTTAACACGTTCAGCTATGATATCCCTCTCCAGCTTGCTCATTGCGCTTATAATCGTGAATATGGCCTCTCCAAGTGGACTGGACGTGTCTATGTTCTCCTGATACGATATGAAGTCTATGCCTAAATTCCTGAACTCATACAGGGCATTAACCAAATGTTTAGTTGATCTGGCAAACCTATCAAATCTCCAGACCAGGACAACATTAAACTTCCGCTTCCTTGCATCACCCATAAGTTGACCAAGAGCCGGCCTTGTTTCCTTTGTGCCGGACACACCGTTGTCCTCGTACACCTTAAAGATATTAAGCCCTCGTTCCTTAGAGTATCGCTCCAGATCATTCAGCTGCATGCCAACACTTTGATCTTTGGTTGAGACTCTAACGTAAATAGCCACTTTCTTGTCTGCCTTCATTCCTTAATCACCCCCTTTCATGTATGTATAATGGTACGCTATACAATATAAACAAAAAATATTAAGTCTTAATACTTACATCCTTAGCATAAGCCAGTAGCCTGACAAAAGCAGTCCAACCATCACACCCCTTTGACTTGGCAAGTGCTAAGAGTTTCTTCTTTTCGGCACTACTTACTCTAGCAATAATTTGTTCCGTCTTTATTTTTCCATCATCTTTCTTCATTACAAAGGTAGTATAACATATCGCTATACATTGTCAAGAGGGAAACCGAAATTCTGGTTTTTGTGTACATTTTGGTACAGGATGTGTGGTGTTTGTGTACATGAAAAAAAAATGTTCTCTTCTTATATATTTTTACTGACATTGTTTCACATTGTTGTATAATCCCGACATGATGATTAGAAAATATCATTTAGGCATAAGAATACCCGCTGATCTA
>CAXGMX010000129.1:0-5949 GCA_964010955.1 uncultured bacterium | reverse complement strand
TGTATGCAATGAAAAAGGATTGGTCACAATTGCAACGATTGAAGAAAGTATCGGAAGAAATTTATCAAAAAAAGAATATTTCAAGCAAGCTTTACAAGGGAGAACATTTGCCACGAGTATCATACCGTCTGAAATCTCACTTGTGAATGAGTTTGATGAGAAGGAGACAGGGATGCCAACAATGTTTATTTCAACTCCCTTAAAGAACGAAAATAATGATGTAATTGGTATTGTTGCATTGAGGATTCACATGGGCACCCTGAGTAACATGATGCATAGTCAAAAGTTCGGAAAGACAGGCGAGACTTATCTTGTAAACAAGGAAGGATACATGCTTTCAGAATCAAGGTTTACCAAGCATTTATTAGAGACAGGAGCGGTAAAAAAGAGGACTGCCCTGGAATTGAAATTGGTTAACCCTGATACCGGCAAATTAACCTATGGTGTTGCACGGTGTGTTGCAGGTGAAGACGGCTCTGATGCGAAAGGCTACAATGATTATGGAGGCATACCCGTATTAGCAGTATGGCGCTGGTTGCCAGAATATAATTGGGGTGTTATTACTGAGATCGACAGGGCCGAAGTTTACGGAGTAGCGTATAATCTAAACACCCTTGGTATAGTATTGATATTTGCAATGGTATTTCCCATTGTGTTTTTTGCATATGTTGTTGGTAGACGAATATCTAGCCCAATAGTTGATCTAACTGAGGCAACTGAAAAAATGGCCGCAGGGGATTTAACCCAAAGGGTAAACATAAAAAGGTCAAATGAGCTCGGAGTTTTGGCAACGTCCTTCAATACCATGGCAGAGAACCTGGGCAATAAGTCAAGAGAGATAGAGGCATCTGAGAAAAATTACAGGGATTTATTTGATGCTCTCAGGGCCGGTATTTATCAATGTGAACCCGGAGTTCAAGGTGCATTTACGTGGGTTAATAAAGCTTGTGCAGAGATGTTTGGCTACAAATCACCCGAAGAGATGGTGGGAACAAAAGTAAAGTCTATTTATGTAGACCAGGAAGATAGAAAGCGGCTCGTTGAGAAGCTTGAAAAAGACGGAGTTTGGAAAGACTTTACGTCCTATTGTATAAAGAAAAACGGTGAGAAATTTTACACTGAACGTACTTCAAATATGGTGAAGGATGAAAAAGGAAAGCCTGTTCGTATTGAGGGTGTGATCAGGGATATCAGCGAAAGAAAGAAAAAGGAAGAAGATCTGCAGAAGAAAGCCAAAAAAAGTCAGAGTGATAAGAGTTGAAGGAGTATGCGGTAAAATATACGCAAATTTTATGAGAAGTTTGTTGTATATCAAAGGATTTAAATAAATAACACCATACTTACTAAGGAGTTGAAATTATGGGTAACGGAAGCTCTAAGGGTCTCTCAGTAAATGCGAAGACCATTATTCTGCTACTGTTGTTTTTGAATATCGGGTTTACAATAAAAATGGTAAAAAGATACCAAGCCTCGAAGGATGCGGGTTATGTAAGAGAACAGACGTTCAAACAGCAGATGGAAAAAAGGGTTCAGAAGGCTTTCGGTTCAGTAGAAGAAATGTACAAGATTGTTGAAGACACTGCGCGACAAAAGGCGGAAGCAGAAGAATATGCAGTTTCTGTGAGAGATCAAGATAAAAAAATAAAACAAATAAACAAGGAGCTTGAACGCGCAAAAGCACTACTAGAGCATGAAAAGCTTCAATTGCAAAAATCAGAAAGACATAAAAGTAAACTGTTGAGATCACTAAAAGAGGGAGTTTACCAATGTGAACCCGGAGTTGAGGGGAAGTTTACATGGGTTAATCAATCTTGTGCAGAAATGTTTGGCTACAAATCACCTGACGGAATGATCGGGACAAAGGTAAGGAATATCTATGTAGATCAAGGCGATAGAAAAAGGCTCGTTAAAAAGCTTGAAAAAGATGGGGTCTGGAGGAATTTTGTGTCCTTTTGTAATACAAAAAAAGGCAAGAGTTTTTACACTGAACGTACATCTACTATGGTTAAAGACGAAAAAGGTAAACCTGTTCGTATTGAAGGAATAATCAGGGATATTACTGAGCGAAAGAAGCAAGAGACGAAATGGCAAGAAGAAATAGGAGAACTTAAGAAAAAACTAAAAGCAAAAAAGTAAAATATCATAATACCATACTTAACAAGCAGCACAAAAGATAATAATACTGCTTGATCTTGCATAAAATAAAGCAACTCTATGATAACAGATATTTATCTATAAAATTGGATAAATTCGTTTCTAAATAGCTTCAGATTAAGTTATTTACATATGATGGCAAAAAGGGTTTTTCGCATTACGTGGCGAGAAAACCTTCTGCCGTCAGGCGACGAGGGGGAAAGGAGTAAGACCCCCGTCAGGTGAGTACGGCAAATCCCGATTACGCTGTGACGGCACACGGGAGGGCGAGGCTTGAAGTAACGGAGATGAAGGCTCCGGTCACATTTACCCCCGTACTCATTTATTTTTCAAAAAATACCATGTTTTAATAGAAAACGTTTAGTTTTTATTTACCGTTATTTTCTAGGTATTATTTCTATATTTTTTAACCTTACTTTTAAGTGCTCTGCTCAATGCCATCAGGGCAATCTCACTATTTGGCCTCTGCCTGGAGAATCCTTTGCTTTCTATTAATTCCTGAATTATATATAATGTCTTGTTTTTGTTAATATAGAGTATTTGCTCTATTTACAAATGAGGTTTTTTAATATATAAACCCTGCCTAGCTTATAAAATTGAAGAAAACCACTTAGAATTGAAAAGACATTGTGTCGTCAAGAGATTCACTTTTCTGATTTGGGGGATGACATTCTGTCAAGTATTACATTAAAGATTAAGAAACTGCAAATTTATGAAATTTCTCTATCTCCTATGTTTATAAATGATTAAATGTAATATTTAGAAAATAAAGTGGTTGTTTTGCTTTTTGAATGATGTTGGTACTACGATTGCTTCATAACATCCTCACTAATTATAAGGTTTTATACAGTTTTATGTTTAAGTTTCTTATAAGATGATAATATGGCACTAAAGGGAGTTTAATTAATTTTGACTGTTTATTGCATGCTTACACAATCCAGGCAGGGGAAAATTTGATGTATAGTTAAAGGCATTTAAAAGTAAGGATGTGAGTGTTGGCGTGTATTCAATTTACTAAATGATGTAAGTTTTTAAAAAGTTTTAGGGAGGAATGATATATGGGATATACAGGTAGAAAGAAGGAGGTCAGCAAGAGTATCAATCTGTGCTGGAGGAATATTCTATCCGGCATAATCATTGCTGTTTTTGTGACTACGATATGCCTTGGCAATATAGTAATGGCACAAGGTAAGCTCAAGCCTGTTTCTGAGGAAGAATTTAAGAAGGGCAAGGACGTTTACAATAAATACTGTGCAGTATGTCATGGGGAGGAAGGTGATGGATATGGCGAGCTGGCACATGCCCTTTACCCCAAACCCAGGGATTTCACCAAAGGCCAATACAAGATAAGAACCAATGCTACCGGTTCTTTACCTACAGATGCAGATCTTATTCATGTAATTTCTGTCGGGATCCATGGAACTTCCATGATACCGTGGGATATACTTGAATTAGATCAAATCAAGTCAATACTTCCCGTTTTAAAGAGCTTTTCGGAGGCATGGCAATACAGAGACCCAGAATCTCCTATAACCATTGGAAGGGAGGTTCCATCGAGTCAACAGAGTATTGCGAGGGGTAAAAAGCTTTACGAAGAGAAAGAATGCTGGAAGTGCCACGGAGAAAACGGACACGGGGATGGGCCCAGCAGTTATGATCTGACAGACGAATGGGAGATTCCTATACAAGCCTATGATTTTACAAGGGCAGACAAATTTAAGGGAGGTGCTGCAAGCCGAGATATCTATCTGAGATTTACAACTGGCTTGAACGGTACCCCAATGCCATCCTTTGCCAATGAACTTTCAGACGAGGATCGCTGGAGCTTGGTACATTATGTAAAATCCCTTGCCGAACAAAAAGAAGAGCATGGGCATAAAGAATAAAACCAACAGTATAGTTTTTTTCAAAATTAATTAAAAGGAGAATGTGTGTTATGAACTATGTAAAAAACTTACGGTTTTTCTTTAGTGCATGCCTGTTTACTATGGCCATCCTTTTTTCCGGAGTTGCCCAGGCACATGAAGAGGAGAAGAAACCGTACGTACCACGAAAGGTAGACATTTACGAAGGATTTCCTGATTGGTATAAGGGCGTTTTCGCAGATAATGTCGGTCTAAAAGAGGGTTCAGGACTGTTTAAAGACCATTACAAACCACCATTTATGCATATGTATATGTATCCGGGGAGACACTATGAACCACCTACCCGTATGGACCATTCATTATTCATCGAGAAGGAACGCAGGGATCTGTGTATAAGGTGTCATGAAACTATAAATACGGGAGCTATCGAAGATTGGAAAACCTCTGCTCATTACAATCCAAGGAAGACGCCTATAATTGCGCGTAAGACCAAGATCATAGAGGATAGCATAGGGAAAGAGATCTCGGTGGTAGATTGTTTCGATTGTCATGTCGATACGGAGAAAAAGCAGATCAGACTGCCCACAGCAGGAGATTGCAGCGAATGTCATGCGAGACAGGTTACTGAGTTTGCCAGTGAGAAGAACCACGGCAGGCCGAATCACATTCAGACACTTGAATCAAATGTTCTGGTACCCTGGTATCAGGAGTCTTACAGGAGAGGGTTGCTGGCAGGTAATGCGGGCTGTGACATGTGCCACGGCGCCACAGATAAATGTGATCCATGCCATACAAGGCATTCGTTCTCTGCAGCTGAGGCAAGAAGACCCCAGGCATGTATGTCTTGTCACATGGGCCCTGATCATCCGGATGCAGAGTCATACGGTGAATCAAAACACGGGATTATTTATGAGCTGGAAGAGGAACACTACAACTTTGATAAACCACTTGCGCATGTCATGGTTGGTGAGGAATATCGCACACCGACCTGTCAGTTCTGCCACATGTACCAGGGTGGTGGAACTTTCACGCACAATTTCGTTTCAAAGGGTATATGGAGAATGGGTACGGTTCCTCCTTCAAACATCGAGTATGAATCTTCTCTAAAGGATTATCCTTACGGGATAAAGATTATACCTCCCAAGATAGACATCTATTCTGATGAAAACCTGGACAAGAGAGACAAATGGATAGAGATGTGCAGTAATTGCCATAGTCCACGTTTTGCAGCAGGTTGGCTTACACAAATGGACGATTACATGTTTCAGGCAAATAAGCTGACGGATCAGGCACAAAAGGTCATAGATGATCTTATTGCAGACGACATGCTTTATCCATCACCTGCAGATCGTGATATCTATCCGGGCGGTGACTGGCTTGCCGATATATTACCTGCAGAACTTCTCGGAGAAGGAGTCTGGAATGCGTTCAAGACAACCGGAGGTAAAATACCCGTCATCGGGCCTATCCTTGGTGTCTATGCCATGTTTTATCAGGGAGATGGAAACCCCACACATATAGAGACGTCTTATGCCAAGATGTGGTTCTGGTATAAGCTTCAGGGATATAAAGGTTATGCACACGTTCAGCAGGACGTCATGTGGTGGTGGGGACAGTCGCCTATGTTACAGGAACTTGGAAATGTACAAAGTGAAGCGAGGAGTATGCGCAGAGCGGCTGCCATAGAAAAAGCACTTGCTGAAAGTGGAAATCCGGTTTCTTTTCCTGCAGGCAAAGGGAAAGCTAGTGCGAAGGAGTTAGATTATGGAGCAGGCAGGTAACCAGAGTGAAGGTAGCAGCGGAGGCGATAAACCAGCAGCTCCTTCTCTTGCAGGCAACAAAAGGAAGTCGAATATAAAAGAATTAAATTATTAAACAAGTTTTCGTTACGGAAGCAGTTTTCCCGTAATAATCTGATAATAAAAAAGGC
>CAXGMX010000128.1:0-5964 GCA_964010955.1 uncultured bacterium | reverse complement strand
CAACAGACTTCTTGCTGTTCAAGAGGCCCTTGTCCCGGCTGTATTCTAAGGCAAAGACAAGCCCCAGCCCCACAGCCTTACCATGCGACAGCTGAAACTTTCGTTCGATGATATGCCCAAACGTATGTCCTAAGTTCAATTTATAGCGCTCGCCAGTGACCTCAAATGGGTCCTTCGCCACAACCTGATACTTCGCTTCGATCGCTTCCTGCAACACAGGGGTTGCCCGCGACGGCTTTGTTAAAGCTCCAAGCGAACTCAGCTCGGCAAACAACGACCGCCCCTGAATAAGCCCTACCTTGGCCAGCTCAGAAAGGCTTTCTTTAAATACTCGTGGAGGCAGGTTTGCTAACAGAGATTCACAAACAATCACAGCTTTAGCCGGATAAAAGGTCCCAATCTGGTTTTTAATGTCACCGATATTCAATGCGGTCTTTCCACCATGAGCCGAATCGATTGCCGCCAAAAACGTGGAAGGAACATGCACCAAATCGACCCCACGCTTGTAAACACTTGCCAAAAAGCCCGCAAAGTCTCCAACGCTTCCACCGCCCACAGCCACAAAAACCAGCTGATGGCGTGACGTCCCTTCGGTCAACTTCATGATCTTGCGCAAGTGAAGACTAAATCGGTCCAAGGACTTCAGGCCCTCACCAGCTGTCACTCCGTATCGCAGATCGTACTTTTCAATCCAGTGTTTTATGGAAGCATTCTTCAGAAGGACTTTATCAAAAATCAGGAAGGGCTTTTTATCCCCACCAACAAGATCTTTGATTTGATTACGACGAGGCAAAGGTCGCTGAACAACGACCTTTGAATCAAACTTAGGTTTCATTTAAATCTACACCTTTGTGAATTAATTCAACTTAGGATCAAAGGCATCCCGAAGGCCATCGCCAAGGATGTTAAAGCACAACACGACCACCAGGATACACAGACCAGGAAGCGTTACCAAATAGGACGACGTCTCGATAAAAGCCCGAGCATCTGCCAACATCGTTCCCCACTCAGGGACTGGGGGCTGTGCTCCAAGACCTAGAAACCCTAAAGCTGCGACGTTAAGTATCCCATCACTAAAACCCAAAGTGGCTTGAACAATGATCGGCGCTAAACAGTTTGGCAGTATCGTTAGTACGGCCTGACGGAAATGACTCGCTCCAAAACTGGTGCCAGCGCTAACGTATAGTTTCTGTTTTTCAGACATCACTGCCGCTCGAACAATCCGAATAAATCCCTACAATTTCATTCCATAATGCCCACACGTTTGTGCTGCAAGTATAAACTTAAAACACGTATAACCCAACATATGACTTTTCTTCTTCTTTTTTCATAATAAAAAAGCCCTCAACCTAACGGAATTTTTGAATCAAATTTAAGTAAAGAATATGTACTTTAGAAAATTTAGTATAAAACAACTATTAATCTTTCACGTTATCTGTATTTCAATGCTTAAATGCGTAATCAGAATCTTAAAATACAATTTTGGCTCAGTAACACGCCATCTATAGGTCACTACCGTGCAGATTGAAATGTAGTAATTTCGCAACTATAATGCCAAAATTGAAAAGGTATCAAAATCGACATCCTGTTTTCTGTAAGTACAGCTATACAAATAGCTAAAAACATTATCAACTAATAATTTATTTGTAATTTAATCCTGATAAATTTCACATTTGACAAAATGTCAATTGTAACTTTGCCACTCAAAATTTTTGAAGACACAATGTCAAAAGGCAAAATAAGACAATTTTGTATGAATAACATATACACTGCACCATCCAAAGAAACATGGCTCAGTATGTGTAATCTTATGTTGGATTTCTATATATGATAAACAATTTATGTACACTTTATCAAAGAACCTCTCTTACTACAATATTCACTTGCAATTAGTAAAACTTGATTTATCATGCTTATTTATTCTCTTTAAAATGAAATCCATACCTCACGTAATTTCCTGGAATCTCACGAAAGCATGTAATTTATTTTGCTCTCATTGTTACCTGCCAACAAACAACTTTCAACAACTCGACCCATCTAATGAGTTCATCAGGGAAGGCACAAACCCGTCAGAAAAAATTCTAAACCATAGTACCCCCAAATTTGACCAGGTACAATGTGCAACACAAGACACTGGCGATGAATTGGATACTGCCGCCGCACTTAAGGTAATAGACGAGATTGCAGAACTTAATCCAAATATAATCCTGATTCTAACCGGCGGTGAACCGCTTTTACGAAAAGATATCTTTGATTTATCCCGTCATGCATCGCGGAAAGGGATGATGGTGCTTCTCGGCACCAACGCCTGCCTTATTAATGACGATGTTGCTAAGAAACTAAAAGACAATGGTTTCTCAGGTATAGGCATAAGCCTTGACTCTACGCACCCTGATGTTCACGACTCAATCAGAGGCATGAGGGGTTCATGGGAGAGTACGATCGAAGGAATGAAGGCGTGTAAAAGACAAGGGTTGGAGATACAGATACAAACCACAGTATTCAAAAAAAACTATGATGAGATTCCGGAATTGGTTGCATTTGCGAATGATATGGGAGCAAGGGTCTTTAATCTTTTCTTCCTCGTCTGCACAGGAAGAGGCCAGGATATAACCGATATCACCTCAAAACAGTATGAAGACGCACTTAAGCAAATTTACAAACTCCATAATCAGTACGAGGGAACGATGCTGGTCAGCGCAAAGTGTGCGCCACATTATAGAAGGATAGCTTATGAGATGAATCCCGAGTCGGCACTGGTAAAATACTATTCAGGCGGGTGCCCGGCAGGAACCAATTATTGCAGGATCACACCGGAGGGCAACGTTACACCATGCCCATACATGGATACATCCTGTGGAAATTTACTGGAAAAAAGCTTTGCCGAAATCTGGAACAATTCAAGTATATTAAATGAATTAAGGGATGCAGAGCTCAAAGGCCGGTGCGGAGAATGTGAGTTTGAGTCAATGTGCAAGGGTTGCCGTGCAAGGGCTTTAGTTACAACAGGCGATCAAATGGCTGAGGACTCATGGTGTGATTATGAACCCGGAAAATATGGAGGGGAAAAACTGACTTTCAAGGAAGAAAACACATTTGGTTTAGAAAAAAAGTTTGAGCTTTCATGGAGTAAAGATGCAAAGAAAAGGCTGAACAAAGTACCTTCCTTTGGAAAGGGAATGGTAATAAAAAGAGTAGAACAATATGCTAGAGAAAAAAGATATTCTGAGATTACACCTGAAATAATGAAGGAAGCAAAGGAGAAAATGGCAGTAGATAAGAAGGCCATGTTTCCATTTATGAATCTGCTTAAAAAGAAAGCTGCTAAAAACGGAAAGATTGAGTGGGAGACCGAGGCGCTGGAACGGGTGAAAAACGCCCCAGATTTTGTAAGA
The DNA here is from genome assembly GCA_964010955.1 of uncultured bacterium. Lineage (GTDB taxonomy): Bacteria > Planctomycetota > Brocadiia > Brocadiales > Scalinduaceae > Scalindua. Next base: position 2,569 of record CAXGMX010000128.1, on the reverse strand, counting down.
CCGGGAATTTATAAACTGATGGAGAAGCGGGCAAAGGAAAAAGGCTACAAAGTAATAACTTCAGCGTTCCTGTCGGAGACAAGAGATGAGTCTATGCAGTTTGCATCCAGGAGGATGAATAAGCTGGGGTTTGACGAACTCGATATGGGTGCATTTGATACCGCAAAGGCAAAAACAAAGAACAAAAAGAAAAAAGAGGTTATTGATAATATCAAAGATTTTTCTCGCTAAAAGAAATGTTAAAAACACAGAAATTATTGAGAAGTTCCAGAAATACCTGTCAACAGAAATAGAAGAGACGAATAAGATTAAAAAGCGGGGAAGGTGATGCAATAGACTCTTTTCCCGTACCATTTTCCCCCTGAATCAAAACAGACGCCTGACTGGATGCAACTTGTTCAGCTAATTTTATCACATCACTCATTACGTCACTCTGTCCGATAATATCAGATTGTTTATCGTGTCCAGAATGCGCCAGCTGCTCATGTAAATACCTGTTTTCTACAACAAGAGCCTGTTTTTCCAGGGCCTTTTTAATCATATTGACAATTACTATTTTCTTGAAAGGCTTTGTAATAAAATCGTAAGCACCGTCTTTCATGGCTCCCACAGCTTTCTCTATTGTTCCGTGTGCAGTAATCAATATTACCTCTACTTCCGGCTTGACCAATTTTGAGGCTTTAAGCAGCTGCAAACCATCCATTTTTGGCATTTTCAGATCTGAAAGCATTACGTTGACTTTCTTTTCCCGCAAAACGTCTAACGCCTTTTCACCCTCATCTGTCAAAAGGACTTCGTAGCCTTCTTTAGAAAGCATTCTTGACAATGCAACTCTTATACTTTCCTGGTCATCAACAATTAAAACCGTCTTTTTTGCTATGTTATTCAATTATCTCCACTCCGCACCCTTCAACCGGAAAACTAATAATCATAGTTGTGCCCTTTGCAATCGTGCTTTCACAATTAATATCACCTCCATGCCCCTCAACAGTTTTCATTGTCAGGGCAAGGCCCAAACCCGTGCCTTTAACCTTCGTACTATAAAACGGATCAAATACCCTTCGAATATCGCTCCTGTTAATGCCCGATCCGGTATCATTTATGATTACCTCAACATTTTCATCCTTAAGCCTTGTTGTTATGCTTAATTCACCACCTTCAGGCATTGATTCAAATGAGTTCTTCAGTATATTAAGAAATGCCTGTTTTATCTGTTTAGTGTCTAGTAATATTTGCGGCAAATCAGATGCGTAGTTCTCTTTCAAGGAAATACATCTCTGTACTATTTCTTTATTAAAGAATTTTGTAAGTTCAATCAATACTTCATTAATAGACGCCGGCCTTGTTTCTAATTTGGGAAATCTTGCAAACTGTAGATATTCATCACTTATTTTAGTTAAAGTATCTACTTCATTCAGAATAGACTGAATCAGATTTTCCGCGTCGCTTTTTCTCTCTCCATTATCGTTGCTGATTTCATCATACAACAACTCCGTATTTAAACTAATTGAACTTAACGGATTTCTTATTTCATGGGCAACTTTTAGTGTTTTTTCTTCTGTTGCTATTTGGCCGTTCATATATTACTTTTTCTTCTTTAAATTAAAATCAACATTTGACGCTTTTCCTGATTCCACAGTTACGTCTTTAGTCACAGTTCTCAACTTTTCTTGCCATGCGCTCACCTTATAGGTACCAGGCGGCACGTTTTCTATCTTGAAAACACCATCTCTTCCGGTAACAGAAAAATAAGGATTATCCAAAACAACGATAAATGCAGACATCTCTGCATGAACATTACATAAGAGAGGTATATCACACACCTCGTCGAATGTAACGTGTTTTACAACACCAACATCATAAGTACCAAGGTTAAACTGCTTACAACACTCTGGAGGAGAAAAGACATTGTGACGCACCATATCACTGTTCGGAAAATCGAGTATTGTACCTTTTTGAACGGCTATAACATGTGGAACATAAGTCAAATTTAATTGATCCACAGTTCCATGCTCTTCCGGTGCTGGATAGTTGTTACCATTCACTTCTTCGATATAAACAACTACATCTTCAGGATGCCTGACTCTCTTACATTTTACGGCTCCCGTAATTGTGCCGCCATTATCTACTTTGACTTCAGTCCTGATCTCTTTTTTCAGCGACTTTAATGCTTCTGCTAATTTCTTCTGCGCCTCTATGGCCTGCTCTTCTGTAAGTGTTGTTGCCTCCTCCTGCGCTATTACAAGGTTAGGAACACAAAAAACGATACAATCAACGCCGCCACAAAAAGATTCAAAAAATTCTCATACTAAGCCTCTCCTTCCATCTACAAAAATAAATATTAAATAAAATCTATTTTAATAAGTATTTTCTTTTTCGCAAGTATAATGCCAAATTATCGGAGAGATCAGAACCATTATACCGCTTTCTGTAAGTGCATGTAAATCAATAGAGTACATAAAATACAAATTTATCTTATACTGTTGCTTCCGGCCTGAAATTGTCAGCATTTGACAAAATGTCAATTGCCAAATGGCCAACTAAATCTTCTGCCGACACATTGTCACAC
>CAXGMX010000127.1:0-5980 GCA_964010955.1 uncultured bacterium | reverse complement strand
GGGTTTTTTGAAATCAGTATTTTGTTTCTAACAAATACTTGTATCAATGTATTAATCACTCAATAAACCAACATTTCTATTAAAATTGTGTGGCTGTATGGGTCACTATGACAGGATTGACACCTCAACTTGATATTACCCTCTTCCTCCCATCTCCCAAACAGCTTACCATGCATAGACTTATCACTCATATCGAGCTGTGCATGAACCGGCCCACCAATATGACAATTTTCACAAACCTTCGCCTCAGATGCATTTGACCGTGAAAACAAATGTTTGGGATGACAGCCCTCACAACTTCCTCCCGGTCCTGTATCCCATGACTTGTTTAAACCAAGCATATGGCATTTCCTACAATCCTCCCGCATCACTGCATCTTTAGTACTTACTGCAACTCCGGCAATCTCAGCAACTACGCGTCCTTTGTAATGGTTGCTCTGTGCAAAATCGTTATACATTGTCACGTGACATTCACCACATTTGCTTGGTAATACCCTGCCTTCTCTCTCAACAATCTTCCCATGATCATCTCCATGGCATTCCAGGCATGACACACCGCTTTTCGAATGTGGGCTATTCGTCCATTCTTTTACAACTTCCGGAGTCGCATGCCTGTGGCAAGCATAGCAATCATTCTCAGAAAATATACCAAAAGGTGGAATCTTCTTCTCTGCATATACCTTATACACATCTGCACTCCAACTTGGATGCACAACCCCTATGTGGCAGTCCGTACAGAAGAAATCTTCAAGACTGCCATCTTCTCCCTTTCTTTTAGATTGTGAAATGCACTCAAGGTGTGTTTTATCTTTTGTAAACTCTTCATTATTGGTATGACATCTAACACAGTTACCATTTACAATAGGCACACTATCTTCGGCTATTTCAATAAATAGACCTGAATTTTCACTGGTAAGATAGGTTTTTCTCGCGTGTTCAAATGAGTCGTGTGCGCCATCACTTAACTTTGCGTGCAAGAAACCCTTCAGGCCGGGACCGATATGACAGGTATGACAACTATGTACATGCTCATTATGATGCTTTGAACTCATAAAGGAATCGTAGTGCACATCCATTTCATGGCAACTGCCACAGAATTCACTTGATTCAGCATAATGCCAGAACTTCTTACCACCAACCAAACCAACCGCCACTAAGATAATAAAAACAACACCTACTAATTTCTTTCGTTTGCCTATCTCCCCTATTATCAGCTTTACGAGATTGACAACCTTATCCTTTAAACATCCGCATTCCATTGAGTTCTCCTTAATTGTTATCTATACGATGACTTATGCAACTTGATATCTTAATTTATAATGACGAATTTTGGCATAATACCAAAAAATAACCTTGATATCAAGACCTTTTTAACACAAAGAAACACAATCCTATTTGATATTGATTTAGGCGAAAATTGGTTGTATAATAATAATTTCGGCGTTTATTCAGCAGTAAACTAATGCTTTAAACTATATCACTTTATTGAGTTAAGGAGGAAGTAATTGAAGAGGATTCTTGTTTTTCTAATTGTTCTATTTTTTATGCATCAAACTCATATGCACAAACACCTGAAAAATCAGGAGAGAAGAAAAGTTGCCTTGATTGCAACAAAATATATATAACTGAAGACATATTTTGCCCTCAGGACGGAAAAAGCTGATATCACAAACCACTGAGACAGATACAAGCAAAGCAACTCAGGAGGTAAAGGCCGAAGAAGCCAGGAAACTTCGGAATCAGCAGGCGATGAAGTATTTCAAAAGGTAGAGAAATATATTCAAAGCGCAAATTCTTTGCGCGAAATCCAAAGCGACTATAACGGTGCATTGGATTTGTATAAAAAGGCTTTAGAGTTAGACCCTGAAAGGCCTTCTCTTCACTGGTATATAGCAGGTGTTTACTGGAAACTGGACAACCACAACAAGGCACTGGAACATCTTGAAAAATGCAGGAGTCTGATGCCTCAGATACCTAAAGAATTAGATGAAGTGGACGATTTTATTGGTAAGGTAGCAGAATACCTGGACGTATCGGAAAAAAGAACACTTGCCAGAAAACGAATAAATGATAGAAGGGCAATAATGGAAGAAGCTCTAAAGAATTTCAAAGATAAATGGGAAGAAATGGTACTTGTGCCTGCAGGCGAATTTGCAATGGGAAGCAGCGAAGAGGATTTTATTCCGGAAGAGATGCCACAGCACACAGTAAACCTTGATGCATACTATATTGACAAATATGAGGTCACAAACGCCCAATACTGGAAATTCCTGGAATACATGGAGAGAACCGGTGACCACAGTAAATGTTCCCCATCAGAACCTCTTAACAAAAACCACCTGCCCGGCAACCCCTATAGAGGCTACGAATATAAATATTACAATTACCCTGATTATCCTGTTAACAGAATAGATTGGTATGATGCTTATGCATATGCCGCATGGGCTGGTAAGCGCCTGCCAACTGAAGCAGAATGGGAGAAGGCGGCAAGGGGTACAGACGGAAGGAGATTCCCATGGGGCAATGTCTGGGAAATTAAATTCTGTAACGTCGGTGAAGCAGACCACCTGCCTATAACTGTCGGAAGCTTCGAAGAGGGAAACAGTGTTTATGGCTGTTACGATATGACAGGAAGTGTCTCTGAGTGGTGTAATGACTGGTATCATCCTGAATATTATTATAATTCTCCCAAGAAAAACCCCAAGGGGCCTCTGGAGGGTACCGGGAAAAGAATTATCAAGGGAGGGTCTATGTTTGCACAGAATGTCTACAAGTTGCGTTGCGCGGTAAGGATGTTCGGCGAGCCAAGTGATAGAAACAAAAGCGTCGGCTTAAGGTGTGCTAAGGACACAAATTAAACAACCTGATGACCTGCCAGACAATCGTTCTGGCGGGTCAGTCAGTATAAATTCATCAGGCAGTTAATCTATTTTCCATATCAATATTATTCCATTATTTGAACCGGATGCAAGAAGTTTCCCGTCCGGACTGAATGCCAATGATCTGAGTGCATCCCAATGGCCAGGTAATGATTTCAGCAGTTCTCCAGTCTCTACATCCCAGAACATAACCATCTCATCACCCCATGAACATGAAGCTATAAGCCTGTTGTCCGGGTGAAACACTGACGAGGTAACACCCCAATTGTGACCGTTCAAATCCCACAGTTTTTTCCCAGATGCAAGATCCCAGACTAAAACTGTATCACGACCGGCAGAAACGATAAATTTTGAATCAGAACTCACATCCAGGGCATTAACACGCATTCCATGCCCTATCAACTCGTTTAACATCTTCCCAGTCGCTACATCCCAAATCATTACACTCCTATCATATGCAGAAGACACTAAAAGTGTACTATCATTAGCAAAGTCTAACCCGCTAATCTCCTTTTCTTGCCCGGTTAAGGTTTTCATCTCTCCCCACGAGTCAACATCCCAGAGCTTGATTTCTTCCCAGGAGCTTGATGCGAGCATCTTTGAATCATGGCTGAAGACCACAGAATACACACTTTCAGAATGAGCCTTAAGTGTCTTTATTTCTTTACCGGTTGAAACATCCCATATCTTTACATCACCTTCATGCGCGCCTGACACAATAAGCTTGCTGTCGTGGCTGAATGCTACAGAATTAACTTCCTCCTTATGTCCTCTTAAAGTCCATTTTTCTTTAAACTTTGCTACATCCCAGATCTTAACCGTCCTGTCCCATGCTGCAGAAGCAAGGTATTTACCATCAGGACTAAATGTCATTACATTAATGTCTCTACCGTGCCCTGCGATTAATCCTAATTCCTCTCCAGTTGCTACATCCAGAAATTTAATGTTATGGTCAAATGGAGACGCCGATGCAAGGACTGTAGAGTTCTTTGTAAAATCTACCGATTTTACACCACGGCTATGGCCTTTTATTGACCATACCTTCTTACCTGTGGAAACATCCCAGAGCTTAGTCGTGCCGTCTGCTGAACCTGAACCTACAAACCGACCATCATGGCTGAACTCGACTGAATTTACATTCCACGTATGCCCAGCAAGCCTCTTTATCTCCTTTCCAGTCTCTACGTTCCATATCCTTGCAGTATTATCACCAGAACCGGATGCAATTAATTTGCCGTCAGGGCTGAAATCTATTTCATAAATCGTATACGCATGCCCTCTTAACGTCCTTATTTCCTTCCCTGATGAAGGATTCCAGAGCTTGATATCATTATCAGTTGAACCTGAAGCCAGCAGTTTTCCATCAGGACTGAAGTCCACGGTGTTAACATTTTTACTATGCCCGACTAATGATTTTGTTTCCTTCCATGTATTTACATCCCAGAGTGTGATATTATTATCATATGTACCTGCAGAAGCAAGTAACTTGAGATCCGGGCTAAAAGCAACTGAAACAACAGCCTGGCTGGTAGTAAATAAGGTCTGTAACTCTTTTCCTGAAGGTATTTCCCAAATCCTGACTGTCCCATCCAGGGAACCTGATGCGAGTAGTTTAGAGTCAGGACTAAAAGCAACTGATTGCACAGCTTCTTTATGACCAAATAGGAAAGATATCGGATCATGTGTCTCGGCGTCAATTATGATAGTACCCACTTTTGTAGCAACGGCAATATATTTATCGTCAGGAGAATAGGCTATCTTGAAAGCCCAGGAAGCTCCCAACTGCATAAAGGCTTTGTCTTGAATATTCCATGGGAGATTTGTGTTATTTGCAAAACATTTTCCATTGACATTACATAAAGAGAACAGAAGAGCAAAAATTGCAACAAAACAATAATATCTATTCCTCAAGCACATATAAATTTCTACCTCCTTTAAAATACTGAAAATAATTCCTTTTGTAGAGATTATAACGATCAATGTCTATTTTGCAAGTGATTCAATATCCAAGAGAAGTCAATTCTCAGAACCTTTAAAATCATTTAAACGCCACCTAATATGGAATCCAAATCTTCTTGATAATTTTTGTTTGCAATAAATATGCCTCTAAATATAATTGAAACTTTAAACTTAGTGGCCTGTGAAGATTAGGAATTCAGGTGGGCAGCGATACCGTATAAAACAATAGATTTAAGAGGGAAATAAATGAAAAACAAAGTTAAAAGAGCAGTAAATATCATAAATATTATGATAATGACGTTAATAATTAGTCTTTCTTTCTACGTGACAAGATGTAGTTTGTGTGCAGAGGAACCCGATGAGATGAAGAACCTTCTTCCTCCAATGGACAATTATGCAGAAATAGAAGCGAAGATCCTTGAATTAAGCGAAGAATTATCCTACAAGAATAAAATGTCAGCCAGGAAAACCGAAGGACTTGTAAAAGACCCTGGAATTATTATGGGAAAGGTAAAAGTGGTAACTACGCATTCTGACAAACCCGAAAGGCATTCGGAAGACACCATTGTTTATCTGGAACATGTTCCTGGTCACAGTTATCAACCTGTAATCAAAAGACATTCTATTAAAACCGGACATATTGCATTTACCAAAGAGAATGGAATGCCTGCTGAACCTCCTATCATGGACCAGTGGAATGTAGAGTTTATACCTCACGTTCTTCCGATTCTCAAAGGTTCAACGGTGGACTTTCCTAATACAGACAATGTCCGTCATAATGTTTACTCACCTGAACCTATTCCGGGTACACACAGAATGCTAAGCCTGGGCACTTATGATCCAAACGTTATCAAGATAATACGTCTGGATAAACCAGGAGAAATCCAACTCAGGTGTAATGTACATAAAGAGATGTCGGCGTTCATTGTTGTTCTTGATAACCCTTACTTCACACTAACCGACAGAAGTGGTGAATTTACCATTGATAACATCCCTCCCGGAAAGTATACGCTTAAGACATGGCATGAGAAATTTAAGCCTGTAAGTACAGTGATAAAAGTAGGACAGAACGAGACTTTAGAGGTTGAACTTCCCACCATTTCAGAAAAACGTGAACCAAGAGAGAAGACAAGGTAAGATAT
>CAXGMX010000126.1:0-6013 GCA_964010955.1 uncultured bacterium | reverse complement strand
ATACAATGAAGTTTGGTGCGAAGCATATGCTACTCAAGAATAACTGCCGAACATAAGACACCGGATACGACAAAAAATAGTTTCTTATTAAATCTGTCACCGAGAAAGCCGAATACGGGCTGTAGAACCGAGCCGAACACAGCCAATACTGTGGGCAATACAGACACCTGTGTTATTGTTAAATGGAGAGAGGTCTGAAAGTAGGACAAAAGCGGAATCAGGAAACCGGCATAGAAGTCATTAAAGAGGTGGGCAAACGTTAACAGGACTATTGATGTAGATAGGAATCTACCATTGCTTTTTGTCATTCAATTTTTTAATAAACACAGACTTTTCATCGAGTACCGGGTATCAATGTATTAAAAACTAAAACAACAGCCTATCTCAACCCCATCAACGATCTTACATCTTTCATAGTTTCTCCAGCTATCTGTCTGCATTTCTCAGCGCCGGTATTAAGGGTGTCCATTACACTGGCAGGGTTGTTAATCAATTCAAGGCCTTTTTCTCTGATAGGTGCAAGTTCTTTAACCATGTTGTTCCATAGAATCTTTTTGCAATCAACACAGCCTATCTCTGCGGTTCTGCACTCTTTGTTTATTCTATCTATCTCTGATTTTTTGGAGAAATATTTGTGCAAGGTAAAGACATTGCAAATGTCAGGGTTTCCCGGGTCATCTCTTCTTTTCCTGTTTTCATCAGTTACGGCTCTCGATAGTTTTTTCCAGATAGCTTCAGGTTCTTCGATGAGAGATATATAATTATTCATGCTCTTGCTCATCTTATTCTTGCCGTCCAGTCCCATGATCCTTGGGGCGTCTGAAAGAATATGCTGCGGTTCAGGGAATAGTTCTCCATATCTCGAGTTAAACTTTCTTGCTATTTCACGCGATAGCTCAATGTGTTGAACCTGGTCATCACCAACAGGTACTGCACAACCTTTATACAATAAAATATCGGCCGTCTGAAGAACCGGATAGTCAAACAGTCCTACATTGACGTTCTTTTCATTCTGTCCTGCCTTGTCCTTAAACTGAGTCATCCTCTCAAGATGCCCCATAGGTGTAAGAGTATTAAGTATCCACGTCAACTCAGTATGTTCGGGTACTTGAGACTGTACGAATATAATGCAGCGATCAGGGTCAAGGCCTGCGGCAATGTTTGTGGCGGCGGCGTTAATAATCATTTTCTGCATTTCAGCGGGATCGTACTCAATCGTTATTGCATGGTAGTCTACAATTGAGAAGATACAATCGTATTTATCAAGAAGGCTGATCCAGTTCTTGATTGCACCCAGATAGTTTCCTATATGAACTTCACCGCTCGGTTGAATACCGCTGAATAATCGTTTTTTCATTTCTATTTACACGTCATAAGTTTTCCTGTAGTCTTTTAACGGCCTCTTTGATGTCACTGGTTTTTCCAAATGCTGAAAACCTGACAAATCCTTCACCGGCCTTACCAAACCCTGCACCGGGTGTTGTGACAACATGTGCTTTAGTCAGGATCTCTTCGAAAACATCCCATGATTTCTTGCCGGGAAATGCTGCCCAGATGTAAGGAGAATTAAGTCCCCCAAATGTTTTTATGCCCAACCCCTCTAAACCATCTTTGATTATTTTAGCGTTCTCCATATAATAACTTACTTTTTCCTTTATTTCAGATAGTCCGGTTTCTGACAAAGCTGCAATCGCTCCCCATTGAGCAATATTTGATGAACCATTAAACAGTGTGCCCATTACTCTCTGCCAGTCTTTGCCTACGCCTTCTCCATCATCAAATTTTAGTTCTTTTGGGACAATTGTCCAGCCAAGCCTGACACCGGTAAATCCGGCAGGCTTTGATAAGGAACTGACCTCAATGGCACATTCCCTGGCACCTTCAATTTCGAAAATTGATCTTGGTAAGCCTTTTTCTTTAATAAATTCAGAATATGCAGCATCAAAGATGATTATTGAATTATTCTTTTTGCAAAATCAACCATCTCTTTAAGTTGCTCTTTTGTTGCAACAGCACCTGTAGGATTGTTAGGTGAGCAAAAATAATCAAATCTGTTCTTTTTGCTTTTGATAAATCAGGAAAGAAATCATTCTCAGAGGTACACCTCATATATTCAATACCATCAAATTCTTCTGTATCAGAATTATATTCACCGGTTGCCCCGATCATTACTGATCCATCTACATATACCGGATACGCAGGATCCTGAACCGCAATTGACATATTACTGCCAAATAGAAAAACAGTCTTCCGCAATCAGGTTTGATCCATCTGAAACAATTATCTCATCAGGACTTATAATCTCGTTATACCAATTCTTTGAGATTCTGGTTTTTAATTTGTCTAAGAACGCTTGGGCTTGTGCACCATCATCATATCCGGTGTATCCTTCAGGTGTACCAAGTTTAGTTACCTCTTTATGAAGCCCTTCAACAATATGTGTACTTAGAGGTTCGGTAGTGTTTCCGATTCCAAGGCTTATTAATTTAGCATCCGGCTCTTTTTCTAAAAGCGCCTTTTTACGTCTTCCAATTTCAGGAAACAGATATCCTGCCTGCAATTTTGCTATATTTTCGTTTCTTTTTACCATTAAATTTCCACCTATGTTAAAATTATTTTTCTGATGGAGTTATTACAGTTTTCCCCCCAACAGGACTTTGTTTTGCCGTCATCTCTTTAATCCCAATCATAAGGACGTTTGTTCCTGCTGTAGCACCGGATGACGAAGAAAGCTTTGGTGATTGGGGTGCATATTTCTCTATAAGTTTGTTTAAAGCGAAGGTCTTTTCTTCAACATCAGTTACAATCTGTATATCCCCAAATATTATTATACTCTTATATTCAGTAGTGGAAGCACATGGCCTCTGCCTGCCGGGAATGATTGACATAACTTCGTCTATTTCAAAGCATATGTTCGGGTTGGACGTTATATTCTCAATTTTTCGGCCTTCTAAAGCGCTATGAAAATATATTTTATCTTTATCGTATACAAAATTAACAGGCGTTATATACGGTATATTATTGAGACACGTACCCAATCTTCCCACTAAAGCATTTGACAGTATTTCCTCAACCTCTTCCCGGTTCGTAACTTCTTTGTCGCTTCTCCTCAAATTTATTTTCATTCAGGTTTAAATGTCTCTTCCTACAGCTCTTGCAACTGCACCTGCTTCCTTCATCAGATTTTCAAAAGCGTCAGGTGTTATTGTCTGGGGGCCGTCAACATATGACTTTTCCGGGTCTTGATGGACTTCCAATATCAGTCCGTCAGCACCAACTGCAATTGCGCCCTTTGACATTGGGCACACAAGATCACGCACACCGGTACCATGGCTTGGGTCTACAATTATGGGAAGGTGTGTCAACCGTTTCAACTCAGGAACAATACTCAATGACAGGGTAAATCTCGTATGTGTCTCGAATGTCCTTATTCCTCTTTCACACAAAATAACATTCGGGTTGCCGTGTGACAGTATATATTCACCTGCAAGTAGAAACTCATCTAAAGTTGCAGACATTCCCCTTTTTAAGATTACCGGCTTTTTACACTCACCAACTGCCTGCAGCAACAGAAAATTTGCCATATTTCTTGTTCCTACCTGTAATACATCAACATAGCTGCTTACCAGTTCTATATGTTCCGGGCTGAGTATTTCTGTTACTATGGCCAGTCCTGTCGCTTCCCTGGCTTTAGCCAGGTATTCAAGCCCTTTCTCTCCCAGACCCTGGAAGGAATAAGGGCTGGTTCTTGGTTTAAAAGCGCCTCCCCTGAGTGCAATAGCGCCTGCTTTCTTCACTCTCTCTGCAATATAATTAATTTGATCCTGATCTTCTACCGCACAAGGCCCGGCGATAACGCCTATCTTTTTGCCTCCCAGGACCTGATCATTTATTTTAATTTCTGTATCGGCTTTCTTTACTTCACGACTTGCTATTTTATACGGAGTTAAGATTGGGACGGCCTTTTCTACACCAGGTATGGAATCCCAGTATTCCGGTGGAATGTCGCGTTTATCACCAATTACGGCAATTACTTTCCTATTGGTACCTTCCAGCAGTATAGTTTTGCAACCAACCTCCTCAACCTTTTCAACTACATGATCAATCTCACCCTTATCAGCAGTTGGTTTCATTACAATTATCATAGATTTACCTCATAGCGCGGCATAGCCGCAGCCAAGTTTGAAGTGACTAAAGTGAACTAAAATGCCTAAAGTTAATGTAATGTGATTTTTCTTTTGGCTTACTTCAAGACTTAATCGCTTTTAACTTTTTATAACACACAAAAACTTTCTATCTGCGCGCATTTGCGAAAATCTGCATCCTATGTTACTTAATACCGATTGCATACAAATGATTATCATTTGAACCAAATATATAGTTCCATCCGGGCCTATTAATGGTGATGATTCGATCCAGCCCTCTGTTTGATACCTCCACTTAAGCTCTCCTTTTGAATCTATGGCATAGAGACTGCCATCGCTTGAGCCGATGTAAACGGTCCCTTCAGAATCCACAGCCGGTGATGACTCAATCCAGCCGTTGGTCTTGAAGTTCCATTTAAGTGTACAGTTGGCATTGATTGCATATATCTCCTTGCTGTAAGAACCAAAATACACTGTTCCATCACTGTCTATTGCCGGTGATGACTGTACGGTCTTTCCTGAATTGACTCTCCACTTTATCTTGCCATCAGGATTGATTGCATACACAATGCCGTTTTCCGATCCGACATAAACAACTCCATCCTTATCTACAGCGGGAGAAGAAAAAGATTGATAAACATTGCTGCCAATTCTCAGATTCCACTTTAATGTTCCATCGCGATTTAACGCATAAATAATACCTTTGCTTATGAGAAAGTAAATGCTTCCGTCAGGACCGATTGACGGTGAAGAACTTATAGAGCTGTAAATCTTGTTCTTGTAATCCCACTTCAGTTTTCCATTTAAATCCGTTGCATACAGATTACCATCTGACGAACCGAAATAAACAATATTGTCTTTCCCTATAGTAGGTGATGAATAAATCTCACCCTCGGTTTCATAAGTCCATTTGAGACTGCCATCCGAACTTATTGCATAAAGTTTTTTGTCTCTTGAACCAATGTATATTTTACCATCAGGTCCTATGGCAGGGGATGAGGTCACTTCGCCTCCTGTCTGAAAAGTCCATACGAGTTTACCCTCAGGGCTGACCGCATACAGTTTCCCGTCTACCGAACCAAAATATATTGTGCCATCCAGGCCAATTGCAGGTGATGACGTAATCCTTTTCTCTACTCCAAACTTCCATTTAAGTTTGTTTGTCTGTGCTCCTTTAAAAGGGCTGATTCCGGTATGTCTCAAATCATGCCGAAACATCTGCCACGGAGAGTCGGCTAAAACTGCACTAGAAGAGTGTACTCCAAAACCTGCAACTAAAACAAATGTAGCCAATAAAACATTAAACATTTTTAAGAATGTCTTTGTAAACATAACTGCTCCCTGAAAATAGAATTTCTTTCCTTATTTCTCTCCAATAGCATAAACATTACCATCACTTGAGCCAAAATATATAGTCCTGTCCGGTCCTATTGTTGGCGAAGATCTTATTACACCACCGGTTGTAAAACTCCATAAGAATGTTCCATCAGGACTTAATGCATAAAGCTTTTTATCCCAGGATCCGAAATAAATATTCCCGTCAGAATCAATTGCCGGAGATGATGTTATAACGCCATTAGTCTTGAAAGTCCATTTCAAAATCCCATCAGGATTAAGTGCATAAAGACTACCGTCATTGGAACCAACGTAAACATTGCCCTCCTTGCTGACGGCCGGTGAGGAATCAATCCATTTTTTTGCTGAAAATACCACTTTTGTTTACCATCAGGGTTTAAAGCATATAACCTGCCGTCATTACTTCCTTGATAAATCGTACCGTCAGGTCCAATCGTCGGCGATGATGTAATCTGTACCTTTAGTTTAGAATCGCCTACTTTAACTACCATCAGGATTAAGTGCATATATGC
>CAXGMX010000125.1:0-6058 GCA_964010955.1 uncultured bacterium | reverse complement strand
AGGAAGTCTGACTGGCACGAGTGTGTGTTTTTAAAAATTAAGGCCGTCTGCAGGGTAATCCGGATCGGTGATGGTGTCAGCGGCGGGGCGTACGGAAACATACATTTTGTAGAAACATCCATCGGAAACCCGGATGTGAAGGTGAGGATGGAACCCTAAAAAATCCCCGCATATCTGTATGGCGATAACTGCACCGGGGGGGGGTCTTTTTTCCGCGTATGCCGCTTGCATATATCTCTTTTGGTGATTCCCACCTGCATTGACTTAAGTAGGAAAGCAGCTTGCGGTCATAAAGAAAATATCGCCGCAGGATTTTGGGGATGAACACCACATGCCGATGCGGTACGGCCTTTACCACCTCCTGACAAGACCACTCACCGCACTCCATCACTCGTTTTTGATAACAGGAGGGGCAGAAATGTCGCCTCTTATGGAAAAATGCCGAAAGATATTCGTGTCCACATTCTTCGGCATATCCTCAGGCAATAACCGTGCCGGAAGCAAAGATTCCATCAAAGCCACCAGATGTTGATTATAAGCAAAAGCAGACCACAATTCAGATGACAGATTTTGTCAACTTTCCTGACGTTTTCTGTAAACAGAGCCTTATAGGAGATCCCCGCAATCATATCTCTTTCCCAGGGGGGTGAGGCGTTTTTAAGGCATGCGGAACAGCGCGGAGGAAAAGGTGAGCGGTTCGGTCTTTCTGAACCGGCGGTTCAGATATTGTAGATGCTATAAAATTTCTGAGGAATGGAGATACCTGGCATCGGATCACTTGGACACGGAGATCAGCTCCACTTCGAAGATCAACGTTGCATTGGGGCCGATCGGGCCTCAGGGTGTTCCGTGCTCGCCGTTGCCAAGCTGGGCCGGGATGAAAATTTTCATTGCCAAATCGTTAAGAGTACCGTCGGAATGTTACAATTCATTGATCTTTGAACAATGGATAGTAGTCCTCCCATCGGTCAATAGAATTGAACGTGCATTATCGGATCTTGCGGCTGAAACGGGAGTATAATCTTGATAAATTGATCTACGTTGTCGGATCTGAACAGAGATTACACTTTAAACAATTCTTCAAAGTCCTTGAGCTTATGGGATATGAATGGGTACACGATTGCGTACACGTAGATTTCGGACTGATCAAGTTTAAGGGTGGAAAGATGTCCACGAGAGAGGGTAAGGTTATCCTGCTGGAAGATCTACTGGAAGAGTCGTGTAAGATCGCCAGAGAAATAATAGAGGAGAAGACCTCTGACCTGGAAAATGAGGCAGAGGTGGCAAATGACGTTGGCATCGGCGCCATAATATTTTCAGAACTGAGCACAAAGAGGGTTAAGGATGTATTGTTCGATTGGAACGAAATCCTTAATTTTGATGGTGAGACCGGCCCATACGTCCAATATACACATGCAAGGCTGTGCAGTGTATTAAGAAAGTGTGGCGGAACAGTAACAAACGAAATAGATTACGACGTATTTAAAGAAGATGATGAACTACTATTAGTCAAGAAACTTGAGTCCTTCCCATTGACCATAATACGCTCTGCACAAAATTGTGAACCATCTATACTGAGTAAATACCTGCTTGATCTGTGCAGTACGTTCAACAGATTCTACCAGCATCACAGGATTCTTATTGATGATACTGAATTAAAGATGGCAAGGATATTGTTAGTTGATTCAATCAGGCAGGTTATAAAGAACGGACTAAGCATCCTCGGCCTCAAAGCACCGGAGAGGATGTAATAAGGACTTCTTAGACAGGATTTACAGGATGATCAGGATATTGAAAAATCTTACTTTCATCATTTAAAATTTCTGATTGACAGATGATATTTGCTGTTATAATATAAAAGAATTGAGACGCGGGGTAGAGCAGCTTGGTAGCTCGTCGGGCTCATAACCCGGAGGTCGCAGGTTCAAATCCTGTCCCCGCTACCATACTACAAAAGGACTTAGGGTTTTCCCTGAGTCCTTTTTTTTGTGATCTTCTAACAGAATCCGAAGAGTCACCAAGATGCTCTGTAAAATTAAGGGCATTATCAAGTTTCATAGCCTGTTCCGTATTCACTTCCTTGGGCAAGTGTCCATATCTATCAATTGTCGTCTGAATTGACGCTTCTATTTATCGGTATTGTCATATAGCTCAAGTTTTACTTGCTTTTTCCGTATTACTGAATAAAATGAAATGAATACAATTTAGAACGATTTGTATTCTAAAGTATGTCATTTCTGCAGGTTGTCTGACAAATCATATTCTTAAGGAAGGCAACTTTCAGCTTAAAGATGACATCCTTATCGACAAAACATTACGAAAGGAGAATATTCGAAAATGTCAAACTTAACGGCAGTAACTAACGAAGATTTTGAGCAATCTGTTATTCAGGCGGATTCACCTGTCCTGGTAGACTTTTATGCAGATTGGTGTGGCCCATGCAAGACACAAACACCTATCCTGGGTGAATTAGCTCAGGAATTCGATGGAAGGGTCAAGTTTGCAAAAGTAGATATAGATGTAGAAGGAAACAAAGATCTTGCAGTAAAATATGGTGTTATGTCTGTGCCCACCCTCATAATCTTCAGCAATGGCGAAGTAAAGGAAACTATGGTGGGAGTAACAAGCAAGAGTAAACTTCAACAAAAACTTGAACAGCTTTTATAATTAAGAAAATAGTATGGATGGATTTCTACAAGGCCTGGAAGGATACCTCAGTGTGTCACCCATTCTGGCTTTTATAGCAGTATTTATAGCTGGTGTGGTCACCAGTTTTACCCCATGTGTATACCCGATGATACCTATAACGATCGCTTATATAGGAGGACGCAGTGGTGATTCCAGGCTGAAGGGTTTTTCCCTTTCAATATTTTATGTAATAGGAATGGCGGTAACATATGCCGCCCTGGGAGCATTTGCAGCTTTGACAGGTAAACTTTTCGGAGCTGCCAGTACAAATCCCATACTTTACATTGTTGTGGCCAACATCTTCATCTTTTTAGGTTTGTCGATGTTAGATGCTTTTACACTGCCAATTCCTCCTTTTTAGCAAGCAGACAACCCGGTAAAAAGGCTGGAGGGCGTATCGGTGCATTCCTGGTTGGGCTTCTTGCGGGAACCGTTGCCGCACCATGCACGGCACCTGTGCTTGGTGTCGTCCTGACTTATGTTGCGGCAAAACAAAACGTTGCTTACGGTGTAGGCTTACTTTTTGTTTTTTCTATAGGACTGGGAACACTCTTAATAATTGTAGGAACGGTTGCTGGTTTCATGTCAAGTCTGCCAAAGACTGGAAATTGGAGTATAATTATTAAGAAATTCTTTGGCTGGCTAATGATAGCAGCAGGAGAATATTTCCTGATAACTGCAGGAAAACTATTAGTATAGTTTAACTCTTCAATTTTTTTAGCAAATAATCAAGGGATGAAAACAGATGACAACTGAAGCCAATGAAGTTTATGAATGTGATATATGTGGCGCAGTGGTTGAGGTAAAAGAAGGCGGTGCCGGCACCTTAGAGTGTTGCGGACAGCCAATGACTGTACAGGACTAACACTTGTAATTTACTTAATCCGGAAATTACGAGACACATAAATATCACGATGATCAAGATTTGATAATACTGAAAATCACAGAAGGGAACTTACAGTGCGCAAAGTTTATATGGATCACATGTCCACTACACCTACAGATCCAAGAGTAGTAGAAGAAATGTTACCTTTTTTTACAGAAAATTTTGGTAACCCATCTTCCCACCTTCATTCATATGGACTCAAGGCTAAAAAAGCCGTCGACGAATCAAGGGCAAAGGTAGCTGACCTGATTAATGCCAAACCTGAAGAGATAATCTTTACCTTTACGGGAAGTGAAGCAAATAATCTGGCTTTAAGGGGTTTAGCCCTCGCAAACAGAGACAGAGGAAAACACATAATTATTTCAGAAATTGAGCATTACTCAATCTTATACACTGCACGAGAACTGGAGAAAGATGGTTTCAGGGTTTCATATATAAAGGTAAACAAAGATGGTCTGATAGACCCTGAAGATGTTGCTAAAGCCATAAACAAAGATACGTTCCTTGTTTCAATTATGCATGCAAATAATGAGATAGGCGTAATCCAGCCTATAGAGGAAATAGGAAAGATAACGAGGGAAAAGGGTATTATACTCCATACCGATGCCGTTGCAACGGCAGGAGTTATTCCCGTGGACGTTCAGGAACTTGGCGTAGATTCATTAAGCCTGACATCGCACACATTTTACGGCCCAAAAGGCATTGCCGCCCTGTATGTAAAAGAAGGAACTGAAATTGTTTCTATCATTAAAGGCGGCGCACAGGAAGGCGGCCTGAGGCCAGGTACAGATAATATACCGGCGATTGTTGGAATGGGCAAGGCGGCTGAGCTTGCCAAAACCGAGATGACATCAAGGATAGAGCATCTTGTCCCGCTTCGTGACAAAATCATAAAAGCACTTCCTGATACGGTCAAATACCTGCATTTTACAGGACACTTGACACAGAGGCTTCCCGGGCATGTGAGCTTCTGGATATCTTTTGCGGAAGGCGAGTCACTCGTCCTGTTCTTAAACTACAATGGTATAGCAATCGCCAGCGGTTCTGCCTGCAGCTCACCGGATCTCCAGGCATCTCACGTACTTACGGCTATAGGTGTGCCGCCGGACGTATGCCACGGCTCAATCACCGTAAGCCTAGGAAAAGATAATTCGGAAGAAGATGTTGATTACTTCCTGGAGACACTTCCCAAGGTAATTAACAAATGCTGGCAAATGTCACCCCTCTATGAAGACGAATTAAAGAAACAGCAAGCCTAGCCACGAAGACCTGCCCGACTACGTCATTCGGGCGGACACAAATCGTTCGATTCAGGTTTCTTTCAACCTTTCTTACTTTTCTCCCAGAGGCTGCAGTATTGTGCATTCTCATCATAAGTACAATATTTTTTTACAGTCCATTTCAAGGTCAAAGGTGCTATTATGGTGGTGACGAAGGCCATGCAGATCAGGGCTGAAAATTGATCTTTAGTGAGTAAGGGTTCAGTTATAGTTTGACTAGCCATTAATTGCTCACTCAATTTAATAACTACAGCCGCAACTACCATTTCAACCGCTCCACGACCGTTCATACCACACCCAATGATAGCAGAACCCCAAAATTTGTGCCCATAAATAAAGGCTCCTACCCCACAACCTATTAACTTTCCCATAATTGCGATCAACGTAATAGTCAGGGTGAAGATTATGATAGGCCATTCCCACTTAAGTTGTAAATGGAATGACAGGGAGACAAAGAATATGGGTGCCATAAAACCGTAACTCAAACTGTAAAAACGATCATTGATCTTTTGATAGAACCCTTGGTCTATGATCTCCTTCCGCACAAATTGCCCGGCCAAAAAGGCGCCGATTATCAGATGAAGACCGGCCAATTCAGCAAGATAAGCCATAACCAAAGCGGCTATAAGGGCAAACGTAAACGTCTTTGCTTCGCGATCATCCAACTTCCTTACAAATCTTGGTATTATAAATTGACCGATAAGAATGGTAAGAGCGAAAAAAGCCGCTACTTTAAAGAAAACAAATGAAACCTCGATAATCTGGAATGTACCACTCTCAGCCAAGCCTAATAGTATTGACAGAGTGACTAATGCAAGGATGTCATCAACAATGGCAGCACCAATAATGATGTGTCCTATACTTGTATTATGAATCTGCATGTCATGCAATATCCGGGCCTGGACAGCAATGGCCGTAATAGAAAGTCCCATACCGACAAAGAGGGATTGAAACGCAGTCCCTCCAAATATCCTACATGTAAAATATCCGAGTACAAATGGAAGGATAAATCCACCAAGGGCAACGGCAATGGACGGCCAGATATGCTCTACAGCCTCCTTTGGGTCCATCTCCAAGTCTCCTTCTTTTGTAATTGCTTTTGTTGCATCCGTAACCAGGGAAACATTGTAACCACGTTTTAAAAGTCCAAGCACAGCAGCCTTTACACAATAGTCTGTCGCAACTCCAAATACTACGTAATTAT
>CAXGMX010000124.1:0-6361 GCA_964010955.1 uncultured bacterium | reverse complement strand
AACCAGAAATTGAGAAAAGGATTGGCCAGTTCGAATCACCTTTAACTAAAATATGTGAGAAAAAAATCAAAACCTCCTATCCCTGAAAAGAAAGATATATACTGCTCAAAACTTCCATGGGGCACTTTATCAGGAAAAGACCTTAAGAATGCCATAATCTTTGCAGAGATACTTGGGCCTCCAATTTCTAAAAGAAAGGGTCACAGGTTGTTTTAAATAGATTTAAATCGGTAGCCAGAGTGGTGGAATTGGCAGACGCGCCGGACTCAAAATCCGGTCCCCGTTAAGGGGGTGTGGGTTCAACTCCCACCTCTGGCACCATAACATAAGATCCTCTGCATCTCTTATATACCTGTTTCATCATTAAAGAAGGGTCTTAAATTTATCGTACAGGGTTATAAGTCTTTTTTTTATAATATTCTATATTCTCATCCGGTTTTTTATGGTCCCACTGTGAGGCGAGTTTACAATTGTCGAACACCCTTACCCTGCTCTTATCACCAATTACGTAATAAGAGATCTGGTCACCCGGCTGGTAGTTACGCTCTGACTTAATAGCCAATTCATATGCGGCGGCAGCGCTTCTTTTCTTCTTACTTATCTTTTCGGTATAGGTAGCAAGAGACTCCTGTAAGGTTTCTGTCTTGATAAACATCTTCTTGTCCCACTTATGATTCATAAGCTCATCAGTGTACTTTGCCAAGAGATTATCCACTTTCTTCTCCTCCCCTTTAAGCAGGTGGAAAAACATCTCTTCCATGAATTTGCGTTGAAAGAGTTCTAAACCTCTGGAACGCAAACCAGACCCCTTGATAATCATCTTGTCATCGTAACCAAGGAGTACATAGTTTTTAATCTTATAGCTGAACATAGCCTTGTACCGACCGGCCAGTTCAAGATTTATCCCTGCAGGAAGTACGTTTGATAATTCACTAATAAGCCCTTCCTCGTCCTTCTTTTTCTTAATACCATCCGATGGAACAAAGTAGATGCCGTCAGTATCAATCTCTATCACTTTACAATCTTTACCCTCCAGCCATTTAATCATGGACTTTATAATGCTTCTCCCTTTCTTCGTTACTTTGTTTGCATTATCAAAATCACTAAAGTGGCCATAGGCAAAACCCATATATCCGTAAAACGAATTTATAAGTACCTTGAAAGTGGCCTGGAGTGCGTCAAAATACATCTTTTCTGACTTTGACTTTGCAACAGCTACCATCTCCTTAGCCTTCAATCTGAAATCTACCAGGTCCTCTAACAACGAGCGAAAGATATTAAGCACGTCATCCTTCGGTAAATATTTAAAGGTTAACATTATGGATGGGTACAACGATTGAACATCACAATACAAAATCCTTTTAATTACCCCCTGGTAAAACATATCAGTATATCCGCCGGAATATTCTCTGGCTTGAGGTGTTCTTGGAATTGAGTGATTTGAGTTTATGTATTCTCTTATGAAGAGTGAATCTATCTTTGTCGCATTACCTCTTATAATCGCATTCTGAAACGAATATGGAAATATCCGGGTCTGGTAATAAAAACTCTGGCTCAGTATTTCGCTGATAGCCCTTGTCTCTCGGACGTCATCCATCCCATATTTTAGAAGCTCATCCGGCTTGTTATCATAATACCAATTTATTTTATCCGGTTCTATGTACGTTCTCTCCGGCGATGCAACATTGAAATGTTTGGCAATATTCTTCAGGCCGTAGCCTTCCAGATTCCTTGCAGTAACATCATACATCTGTGCCAGTAAATACGTGTCTACAATGTGACGGCCATACGCTTCATATTTCTTATAAGATATTGTTCGTTCTGCAATATTTAAACGGGATGGGTGAGACTTGAGATTTTGACTGTTGCGTCCCACAGCCAAAGGGACTTTATATCTTCTGGCACGTGCCTCTATGTAGGTCAAATCAAAATTAAATATATTATGCCCCTCTATTACATCAGGATCTCTTAAGTTTATCTGTTCAACCATAATCTCCAGCATCTCTTTCTCACTATATTCCCTTCCCGATATTGCATATTCCCAACCGCTGCTGTCTGAAAGAGATATCACAGTAATCCTGTCTTCTTCTCTGTGAGGATTCGAGAATTCATATCCCTCTGCACAATATGTTTCAATGTCAAGCTGAAGCCTGACCAGATCATTAAATGACAATTCCTTAAAAAGTGTTCGTCCCGAAACAAGAAGGTATTGATGAACCGGATCATTTAAATAAAAGAAAGGTGCGTTCAGGCTTGCAGGACTTGCACCTGTGGTTTTCTTAAAATACTTCAATAATCTCTGTAAATCTGCCCAATCGTCCAGACATATCAAGTATGCATAATATGCCTCCCCCTCAAGCCTCTTTGCCTCATACGTACCATTCCAGTCATCCAGATACACAGTATCTTCCATGAAAATAAATGGCTTGAAGGTTTCCATCTTTGATGTGACCTTCTTTTCATGACGGAAAAATATCTCTACACCATTTTTGCCATCAAACTCTACAGCAGTAATGAACGGTGTAGAATCACGGCCAAAAAGAATCTCGTTTTCATGAAATAATACCTTTTTAAATTTCATATCCATTTGAAACTTACGTCCCCATTATTGAACCAAAGCACCCCTGTATCATAATTCCTTGTATTTAACCTCTTGTCCGGCTTCTTAACATAATGTTTTAAAATAGTCTCAATAACTCCATAATGAGTCATGAAAAGAACAGCCCTACCCTCGTACCTGTGTAATACATTTTCAACAAAATCTATTATTCTTTTACTGAAAGAATCTCCACTTTCCCCATCAGGGTAATGTTTCCATGTTTGCTTTTTATGAAGTAAAATGATTTCCTTTACGTCTTCAATATTTTTACCCGTAAGCTGGCCAAAATCCAACTCCCTTATTTCCGTACAATAATTTACATCAATATTACTATCTAATTTCTCAAGCAATATTTCAAGACTTTTTCTGGTCCTTTCAAGATCACTGCAAAAGATGGCATCGAATATTATACCCTTGAGCATTCTGGCCCTGCCCCTTGTAGCAACTATGCCTTCTTGTGTCAAAGGAGAATCATTATGACTCTGGATAACCCTGCGAACGTTATCTTCAGTCTCCCCATGTCTCATGAGATATAAGGTAGTTGTTTTGCCATTACCCATAAGAAATATCACCCCTGCCTGAAAACGACAATTCCAGAATACATTTTATTATTCAGTACATTTTTGTCCAGTAGAAATAAACATAGCTTCTCTACGTTATGAAGTAAAGTATTTTAACTTGGATATTTACCGTAGAACTTTATAGAATTATATTATGAATATTGTATCAAAGGAACTATTTCAACACATGGTACGCATACGCCGCCAGATACACAAGCATCCGGAGCTTGGTTATCAGGAAGAGAACACAGCGGCTATCATAACCGAAGAACTAAAAAAACTTGGACATA
The DNA here is from genome assembly GCA_964010955.1 of uncultured bacterium. GTDB lineage: Bacteria > Planctomycetota > Brocadiia > Brocadiales > Scalinduaceae > Scalindua. The sequence goes on along the minus strand of CAXGMX010000124.1, from coordinate 2,912 downwards.
AAGGCAACTGCGGGAATAGCAAAAACAGGTGTGGTAGGACGAATTGACACAGAGAAACCGGACCTGTAGTAGCCCTGAGGGCTGACATGGATGCAATAGCTATACAGGAAGAAACAGGACTTGAGTTTGCATCTGAAGTGAAAGGCGTGATGCATGCCTGCGGCCACGATGGACACGTTGCAATGCTCATTGGCGCCGCTGCCATACTGAAACAGTCACTCAAAGCAGGGAGCGTAATACTTGTCTTCCAGCCTGCAGAGGAAGGTGAAGGTGGTGCGCAGAAAATTATGGAATCAGGACTCCTTGAGGATGCAAAGGCAATTTATGCCTGCCATCTGGACAGGCACTTTAAGGTTGGGCAATTGGTTGTGCAAAATGGTACAATTTCAGCCTTTACCGATAGATTTGAAATCTCTATTAAGGGCAGGGGTGGACATGTTGCCCAGCCACATGACACGGTAGACGCTATTGTAGTAGCCAGTCTTATCGTAATGTCCTTACAAACAATAGTATCTCGAGAAGTAAATCCTATGCATCCATCAATCGTGTCGGTAGGCCAGATCGAGGGAGGCACAGTGCCAAATGCCGTCGCAGAGAACGCCAGGTTATGTGGTACGGTACGTACAACTGAGGAACACGTACGAAAACAGATAATAGCAGGAATCAAGCGTATTGTTAATGCGGCCGGGAGGCTTCACAATGCTGACGTGAAGGTTGAGATTATCAAAGGATACCCTGCTGTCACTAATACCTGTAATGAGTCAGAAATTGCAAGAACGGCAGTGAAGAACATTATTGGAGATGAAGCACTTATCGATACCCGGTTTGCAAGTATGGGAGGTGAAGATTTTTCTTTCTATCTGGAAAAGATACCGGGATGCCTTGTAAGGTTGGGAGCACAGAAGGAAGGCTTTGCGAACATTCCCGCTCATAGCTCTACCTTCGATTTTGACGAAAATGCATTAGGTGTGGGAGCAGCATTCCTTGCTGAAGCAGCAAAACTTACCCTTGACCATCTGGAAAAACCGTAAGCATGTGACCTGACACTATTTTCCGTAATACTCCCGATACCAGTCCACAAATTTTTTAATTCCTTCCTCAATTGGTGTGGAAGGCTTAAAGCCTGCATCCTCAGTCAGATCATCCACGTCTGCATATGTCTCGGGCACATCACCGGGCTGCATTGGCAAAAGATTCTTCTCTGCTTTCTTCCCCAGGCAATCCTCTAATACACCGATAAACTTCATGAGATCAACAGGATTGTTGTTTCCAATATTGTATAGCCTATATGGCGCATAACTTGTCGCAGAGTCCGGATCGTCACCACACCAACCGGGATCTGGTTCAGGAACCTTATCGATCAACCTGACTACTCCTTCTACTATATCATCTATATATGTAAAATCTCTTTTCATCTTGCCATGGTTAAAGACGTCTATCGGTTTGTTTTCCAGTATTGCCCTGGTAAACAGAAACAGAGCCATATCCGGCCGTCCCAGCGGGCCGTAGACAGTGAAAAACCTGATTCCCGTACACGGCAAACTGTATAAACTTGAATAGGTATGGGCCATAAGTTCATTCGACTTCTTCGTAGCGGCATAAAGAGAAACAGGGTGGTCTACATTATGATGTACCGAGAACGGCATCTTTGTGTTAGCACCATAAACAGAGCTTGAAGAAGCGAAGACAAGATGCTTAACATCGTTGTGCCTGCACCCCTCGAGTATATTTAAGAATCCTACAATATTGCTATCTATATAGGCATGAGGATTTGTCAGTGAATATCTTACACCGGCCTGTGCAGCCAGATTTATAACATAATCAAACTTGTTTCAAGAAAAAAGATTTTCAACTCCTCCACGGTCTGCCAGATCCAGTTTATAGAAAGTAAACTCTGAGTTTCCATCAAGTTCACTTAGCCTCGTTTTCTTTAGATTTAACATCATAATAATCGCTAAGGTTGTCAACCCCAACTACACTTTTCCCCTGTGCAAGTAAACGTTTGGATAGATGAAAACCTATGAAGCCTGCAGCCCCTGTTATTAAATATGTCATTTTTTATTTAGTCTGCTATGGAGGACAGTCATTAGCTGATTATGTCAGCTGTCATAACGCCTCTCTATTTACTTAGTTGTCAAATCGACAAATGGTTAATCTTTGAATATCCTAACCAGAACCAATAGGTATCAAACAGGAAGCAATAAATTACAAATCTCAAACCACAAAATACAAACAAATTACAATGTCCGCCTGTCTGCCGGCAAGGCAGTGATTTTTATTATTTGGTGCTTAACAGGCATCCTGAAAAACTCTGGCGCTTTATATTGGCTCTATATCTGAAATGTACACTTCGGCAGCAGCACCTTTCTGGAGAAGATCAATTTGTATCACAAGCTTATAATGGCCCTTCCTTTCAACGAGGATCCCTTCCATCCCTTTAAGTGGCCCTGACTTTACCCTCACCATTCTACCTTTTTTAAGGTATGGAAAAGGATCCAGTTGAACCTCGGTTTCCATAACCGACTTTATATCCAGAATCTGCTTATCCGGTATTGGTGTAGGTGCGCCCAGACCGGTACCAATTATCCTTGTCACCCCCCTTGTGTATTTTAACATCATACAGACGCTCTTTCTCTGCAAAAACGAACAGGTATCCAGGGAAAAGGGGTATATCAACATACTTCTTCCTGTCCCTCCTTCGGCTGAGAGTATGAACAAGTGGAAGAAATGTCTCTACCCCTCTTTCGCTTAAAAACAGGTCTACCTGTTTTTCATGCCTTGACCGTGTATGGACTGCATACCACTTCATATATTTTCATATAATAATTGTTGAAGCTACATTGTTCAAGCTATAAATCAGAACTTAGCATACCAAAAAATCTGTCAGGGAGGAGCCTCGGTATTTAATTTAT
>CAXGMX010000123.1:0-6467 GCA_964010955.1 uncultured bacterium | reverse complement strand
ACGATAGTGATCTGGCCAGTCGATCTGACCTGAATAATTTCAATACAAGAAAGCGAGCTAACCGGTTATGAAATTCATATGGGAGAAACAGAGTTGCTTAACGGAACATTGCCATTTTTGCAAATTATAGAAAGGTCTGATAAGGAAGTGTGCGCGGACGACGGAGCAATCTCCAATAATGGAAACGTAATAGGTACATACGTACATGGATTTTTGACAATGATGAATTCAGACTGGAACTCATCAACTGTCTCAGAAGAAATAAAACCCTTTCACCCATTCAACCTGAGGATCTGAGTAAGGTAGACAAAGAAAGACAATATGATAAACTTGCGGATTTGTTTAAGAAACATATTAACATGGATTTGATTTTTGAACAGATTGGCGATTTAAAAGATTTTACAACGCAGAGTACGCAGAGAAAAACTAAATGAGAAATTTAGCCACAGATTTTCACAGACAAAGACTGATAAAAAAATTAAGGGATTAAGAGAAGTTGGCAGGAGAAAATGAAATTAAAAAAATTAAAATTAATAGTTTTTACCTTTGTGTTCTTTGTGGCTTCGTGTGAGAAACTATGATGAATGATTATTTGCCATTACAAATTGCGATAGCCTTTATTCTTGATATCATGATCGGGGATCCCAGATGGCTTCCCCATCCTGTAAGAATAATAGGGAGGTGTATAGAATATCTTGAGAAAGTACTGCGAAGTGTCTTTGTATCAGAGCGCATGGCAGGAATATTTCTTACAGGTATTATAGTAATGGGATCTTATTTAATAACTTTCAAGATAATAAGTTTTTTTACGGCTTCGGAACGGTTTGGGGGATTGCTGCCAGTATAATTATTATCTTCTATTCGCTGTCTATTCGTGATCTTTTAAATGAAACGAGGAATGTCTTGAAGGCACTCAAATCCGGTAACTTGCCAAAAGCACGCAGCAATCTTTCCAGGATTGTAGGAAGGGACACACATAATCTCAATGAGCAGCAGGTTGCAACTGGCTGTATAGAAACCTCGGCGGAAAGCAGTGTTGACGGGATAATTGCGCCTCTGTTTTACGCCTTTATAGGCGGACCCGCACTTGCAATGGCATACAAGTCAATCAATACTCTGGATTCGATGGTTGGATACAAGAACGAAAAGTACCACAAGTTTGGATGGGCATCAGCCAAACTTGATGATGTTGCTAATTTTATCCCCGCAAGGATTGCAGCGATAATCCTACCCATATCTTCATTTATATGTGGCGCGGATTTCTCAAATTCTATAAGAATAGTTAAAAGGGACGGGCAAAAGCACCCCAGCCCAAACAGTGGAATTCCAGAGGCGGCTATTGCAGGTGCATTAAGAATCAGGCTTGGCGGGCCGAGTGTATACAATGGTATACATTCTGACAAGCCTTTTATAGGTGACCCCATAAATAACATTGACTTTGATGATATCAGTAATACTACAAGGATTGTTATGGTCTCAGCAATTATTTTAGTTACCCTTGGTATAACATTTATACTGATTAGCGATTACTTGTCTATAAATGGAAGCTGGCTTACACAAATAACAAATGAACTATTTACTACAAAGACATTCTATAAGTTTAATTTTTAATATCTGAATAGGGGCAATTTTCTTGAGTAACTTACCCCGGATTATGATTGCCGGAACAAATAGTGGCGTTGGCAAGACTACGGTTACTTTGGGTATTATGTCCGCCCTGGTCAGGAAGGGGATCAGAGTACAGGGGTTTAAGACCGGTCCTGATTACATAGACCCTTCACATCATAAATTTGTTACAGGAAATGCATCCAGAAATCTGGATACGTGGATGATGAGTGATAGTGTTTGCCGAGAGCTGTTTGAACGTTCGGCTATTAATTCAGACGTATCCGTTATCGAAGGGGTAATGGGTCTGTACGATGGCAGTATTGATTCTACAGGACACGGTACCAGTGCACACCTGGCAAAGGTCCTGAAAACCCCGGTCATCCTGGTAATCAGCGCGAAGGGTATTGCACAAAGTGCCGGTGCTATCGTAATGGGTTATAAGGAGTTTGATAAAGATATAAATCTCTCTGGCGTTATAGTAAACAATGTAGCAAGTAATAGCCATTATGATTGTATTAAAAGATCTATAGAAGAGACCTGCTCGGTTCCGGTTCTTGGGTATTTGAATAAAGATAAAGAGATAACAATTCCTGAAAGGCATCTTGGTCTTGTTCCATCAGAGGAAAACATCGGCCATTCTAACCTTTATGAAAAATTAGGAGAAATGGTACTGAAAACTATAGATATTGATGGGTTACTCAAGGCAGCACGTTCGGCAGGAGTATTTCCTGATTACGACAAATCTATCTTTATAGACAGAGGTGGTGCTTTGCACATAAACCTGGCAATTGCAAATGATAATGCTTTTTGTTTTTATTACCAGGATGATATTGAATTATTTGAAGCATTGGGGGCTAAGATAAAATACTTCAGCCCTCTTCATGATAAGTGTGTCCCGGATGACGCCGATGGCATATTTATTGGCGGCGGGTTTCCTGAATTAAACGCAGGAAAGCTTATGGAAAACGAAACCATGCGGGAATCTATATTGGATGCACATAATAATGGAACTATTATATATGGTGAATGTGGTGGAATGATGTACCTGCTGGAAAAATTAATTGACTGTGATGGTAGATCGTTTAAGATGTGTGGAGTGTTATGTGGTACATCCGGGATGGAAAACAAGAGGCAAGGGTTGGGATATATCATTGCCGAGGCAACAAGTGACAATATAATCTGCAAAAGGGGAGATACATTTCGAGCTCACGAATTCCATTGGTCGAAATTACTGGATGTACCTGATGATACTGTTTTTGCTTATAAAACACGAAAAAGTAATGGGAAACAATCCAAGACTGACGGTATTTGCAGGAAAAATGTTTTAGCATCTTACACTCACGTACATTTCAGCAGCAATCCAGAACTTGCTAAGAATATATTATCAACCATGGTAAAGACGTCCAGAAATAAACTGGTAGCAGAAAGGCCATAACCGGAAAATGAGTATAAAAACAGGCGTAGTTGTGCTTGCGCATGGAAGTAAGGTCAAAAGCGGTAATGAAGGTTTGTTTAAGATAGTAGAAATGCTGCGTGCAATGGGGAAATGGGACATGGTTGAAGCAGGCTTCCTGCAACTGGCAAAAACCCGGGCTTACCGAGGCAGTTGAAGACATAGTTGGGAAAGGAGCAAAGAGGGTGGTGGTCATGCCGCTTTTATTGTTCAGCGGAAATCACGTTTTGAAGGACATTCCAGAGGAAATAGAGAGGGAACAGAAGAAATATCCTGATGTAGAATTCTGCTATGACAAAAAATATTGGTGCTGACGAACGCATTGCCCAGATAACAGGAGAGAAAATTGAAGATGCGATAAATCCCGTCTAGTATACAAAAATCAAGTAATTTCTACTAAGTTGCTACCATACCCGTTAGAAATACCTTGTCATGGTGGGAATGCCCAACAATTTTGGATAAATAACATAATGAACATAGAAAACCAAGCTAAAGATTATTCAGAAAACCCGCAGGAAATAATCAATGAAAGTTTTGATATTATCGACAATCTTGTCGACTTTGACAAAATACCGGAATCTTCCAGACCGATAGTCAGAAGGGTCATTCATGCAACAGGCGATACTGACTTTGCAGACAATCTTATAATTAAGCCTATGGCTGTAGATGCTGCAGTAAACGCTATTGCCACAGGTAAATCTATAGTTACGGATGTAAACATGGTCAAGGCAGGAATTAACGCGAAGGTAATAGATCGATTTGGAGGAAAGATAGTCTGCAGGATTGCAGATGAAGTTGTTGCCCAAAAGGCCAAAGAGACTAATAAAACCCGTGCTATAACGTCCATACAAGAGTCCCTGGCCGACATATCAGGAGGTATTGTCGCGATAGGAAATGCCCCAACAGCAGTCTTTTCAATCATTGACCTTATCAGGAGAGAGAGGGTAGTACCTGCTCTTGTAATAGCGGTACCTGTTGGCTTTGTAAAGGCTGCTGAATCAAAAGAGGCTTTAATGACATTCCTTGATAATAAGAAAGACATTCAGATTCCTTATATAGTCAACATCGGTAGAAAGGGCGGAAGTGCAGTTGCAGTCGCAATTGTAAATGCTTTAATAAATATTACCAAAGAAACAAAGGGAACATAGAATTAAGCTATAATGAAACATAATCACGGATATACTACAGGAAGCTGTGCGGCTGGTGCAGCGAAGGGAGCTGCATTTGGACTCCTTCAGGGAGCAATACCTGATACCGTAGACTTGACAACACCGGCAGATGTAACACTAAAATTAAGCCTCATTCATCGCAGAGTTGGTAAGGATTTTGCCGAATGTGCTGTTCGTAAATACTCCGGAGACGATCCTGATATTACAAATGGTTGTGAAGTCTATGTCAGGGTCACAAGGTCAGAGGCAAATGGAATAAGGTTCATGGGAGGTGATGGTGTTGGCCTGGTTACAAAACCGGGACTGCAAATTCCTCAGGGTGAACCGGCTATAAATCCTGTACCACGATCTATGATCAAGGATTCTCTAAAAGAGGTTCTTGGTAAACATGGTGGGATAGATGTTTCTGTATCCGTGCCTGGAGGTAAAAACTGGACAAAAAGACATTTAACGGTCGATTGGGCATAGTTGATGGTATTTCCATTATAGGAACTACCGGTATTGTCAGGCCGATGTCTCTGGATTCATTCAAGGTTTCGCTTTTGTGTGGTTTGGATGTTGCAAAGGCGGCAGGCCATGATTCAATTGTTCTTGTTCCGGGAAGTATTGGAGAAACCGGATTTCTCAAGCATTTCAATGTCTCTAAATATCAGGTAATCCAGATGAGTAATTTCGTTGGCTTTATGCTTGCTGAGGCTATCAAGCGCAAATTCAAGAATATAATAATAGGCGGGCATCCTGGTAAGCTGGCCAAGTTGATTCGTGGCGATTTTAATACGCACAGCTCAAAGTCAAAACCTGCAAATGATGTCCTGATCAAGATATTCAAGAGAGAAAATTTGAGTACAGCAGTCGTCAACAAACTTAACGATTCCTCTACAGTAGAAGGAATGGTAGAGATTATAAAGGAACATAATTTTATGCAAGTATTTGATTGTATTGCAGATGATGTTCAATCAGCGGCTGATCGGCACATTTCATCTAAAGCAAAAATTGGAACAATATTGTTTGATATGAGGAAAAACATTATTGGGGTTTCTAAGGGTTTTAAGGATTGGCAAAGAAGCTTGTAAATAAAATTATTATAGTAGGCTGTGGCCCGGGTTCAAAGCAGTTTATGACCGGCCAGGCCTTGCAATACATCAGAGATGCTGATGTGCTGGTAGGAAGCAGAAGGCTATTGTCTTTATTCCAGGATGCAGAGGCTGTTAAGTATACGCTCAACAGAAATTACAAACAGCTTATCACACGAATCATTTCCCTGAGCAAGAACAAAAGTGTAGTAGTCCTGGTAAGTGGTGATCCCGGTTTCTTCAGTTATGCAAAACTTATTGTGGACAAAGCGGGAATAGAAAATTGTGAAGTTGTTCCCGGCGTCAGTTCCGTTCAGCTGGCTTTTGCCAGAATTGGCAAGACCTGGAATGATGCTTGTTTCATGAGCTTGCATGGACGAACAGGGAGGCTTGCTGCACTCATCAGAAAGATCAGAGACAATGAAAAGGTTGCAGTATTAACAGACAATTCTAATAATGTGAAGCTTATTGCCAGGAGATTATTAGATGAAGGTTTAAAAGAAGAGAAAGGTATACGTCTGTGAAAATCTTTCTCTGGACAAAGAGAGGATTCGTGAATTTGATGTAACTTCCCTGTTGAAGGTACAGGCAAAAAGGCTTAAACGTAATTATAATCCTGGATGAAGAATCGAGTGAATAAGAATAATGAAGCAGGAGAATTTTATGGTGTAGGTGTAGGCCCCGGAGATAGTGAATTAATTACATTAAAGGCAGTTCGTATAATTAAGTCTGCAGATTGTATATTTGCGCCAAGAGCAGATTCAAAGAAATCAAGCCTGGCATTAGATATTGTTAAGGACATTACGGCCGGGAAACGCATTATTGAGCAGATTTATCCCATGGTCAGGGATAAGACAAAACTTGAAGCAGCATGGAGAAAGTCTGCAAATGAGATAAAGGAAGAAATCGAATCTGGAAACAGTGTAGCTTATCTTACCATTGGAGACCCGTTAACATTCAGTACATATTGTTATCTTTTACAGCAACTCACCGAAATTATCCCTCCACAAACATCCACACAATTCCCGGGATTACGTCTTACAATGCCGCTGCGAGTCTGGCTAATTTTCCCTATGATAGAGCAGGACGAAAACTAGGCCATAATACCCGTATCGAATGATATTAGCGAATTGTCGTCCTGTGCTTAACAACTTTGATACTGTA
>CAXGMX010000122.1:0-6528 GCA_964010955.1 uncultured bacterium | reverse complement strand
GATACTATTATAATTGCGGCAGGATACAAATACCAACCAGAGACCTTACTAAAAATTAAACGGACAGGATTGATGAATTAATATAAATAGGTGATTGTGTAGAGGGTCAGGACTGCACTCGAAGCAATACATGAAGGATTTGAAGTAAGTCTGAGGATTTAGTATAACCTATTGTCAGGCTGGAAGCCTGACCTATATTTATGTATAGGAATTTCAATGCTTCGACTTCGCTCAGCATGACGTCATTCCGAGCGGAGTCGAAGAATCAAAGTTGCCGAAGGCCTAATTTATTAAAAATAATTTCTCTGCGTTCTTTGCGGTGAATAATAAGGATTTAAGATTATGAAAGACATACGGATGAACAAAGGTGACGATTCTGGTTACCAGCATTTGGAATGTGAGGAGGTAAAACTTCAGGAAAATAAATACGCAGGTATTATCAAGATGAAGAAACGTCCGAGGAATTCTATAGGTTCCTGGCTGCTGGATGCAATATATGACAAAATAGATTCCTACGAGAAGGATGAGAGAATAACATCCATAATAATAACAAGCAGTATCAGAGGTGTTTTCTGCGATGGTGCAGACCAGGACGAATTATTTGGTTCATGGATCTCAGGGTTGGTAGCAGAAAAAAACTACGACAGGTTCGTAAGGGCTCATGAAATGTATATAGAGATTGAGAATTGTGGGAAGCCGCTTATTGCAGCCCTTAATGGCGTTACAATTGGTGCAGGACTTGAGCTTGCATTATTGTGTGATATTCGCATAGCATCTGAAATAGCATTCTTCAGTTTGCCTGAGGCAAAACCTGAGTTGAGTATAATCCCCGGTCTTGGCGGAACCATAAGGCTGCCCAAGGTCATAGGTGCAGCCAGGGCCAAGGAGATGCTGTTTTCGGCAAAGATGATCCGTGCAAGGACCGCCCTTGCATGGGGACTGGTTAACTCGCTGGTACCTGCCAGAGAAGTACTTAACGAATCTATAGAGTTTGCCCGTAAACTGGCAGAAAATAATGATACTGCTATACAAACAATGAAAAAATGTATAAACTACGCAGTTGACCATGATATAAGGAAAGGTATTGAATACGAAGTAGAGCTCTTTGCTGAAATGATGCGTTTAAAGCTGGTTGAAAAGGAAGCACATCGTGAAGCTACAAAAAGTAAATCTTAAAAGAAACATAAGAAAAATTTCCCGGAGGTAAGACTATGAGTAACAAGACGGCAATAGTGACAGGTGGTACCAGAGGTATAGGTAGAGCGATAGTACTTGAGCTGGCAAGGAACGGATGTAATGTTGCTTTCAACTATAGCAAGAGTGATGACCTGGCAAAAGAACTCGTAAAGGAGATAGAGGCACTCGGGGTCAAGGCCATGGCAAAAAAGGCAGATGTGTCGAATTTTGAGGGTGCCAAAGAGATGGCAAAAGAGGTTAAGGATGAATTTGGGCAGATAGATATTCTGGTTAACAATGCGGGAATTACGAGGGATAAACTTCTCGCCCTAATGAAAGAAGATGACTGGGATGATGTGCTCAATATAAACCTAAAGAGTGTATATAATTTTTCTAAGGCCGTAATAATGACCATGGTCAAGCAGAAACGAGGAAACATACTCAACATAACTTCAGTCAGTGGTATTGCCGGAGTGGCGGGTCAGGCCAATTACTCAGCTTCCAAGGCAGGAATGATTGGCTTTACAAAGGCCCTTGCGAAAGAAGTCGGTAAGGCAAATATTAATGTTAATGCTATTGCATGCGGATTTATAGAGACTGATATGACCTCTGAGCTTCCGGAAGAATACAAGAAAAAGAATGACAGATATGACTTCACTAAAGCGATTCGGCACGACTGATGATGTAGCGAAGATAGCGATGTTTATGCTTTCAGACGATGCAAAATATATTACCGGGCAGGTATTGTCCGTTGACGGAGGGCTGGCGTTATAATTTAAATAGGATGCCGATTTTTCGCAGATACAGATATGGTTTAATAAGACGGAAAGGAGTTTATTTAAAATGCTCTTCTTGTTAAAAGTTGAAATAAAAAAAATAACCTGATATACCGATAAAAGATTTCTTTGGATTTATTATCAAGGAATGGGAATATTTTATAAGGATGAAAAAGAGAGGCAAGATTCTTGCCGGTGGGAAACTGGCCGGCAGCAGAGGAGCCGCCGCTATTATTGAAGTTGATACTAATGAAGAGCTTGACCAACTCGTAACAAACCTGCCGCTCTTTCCATTCTTTACCGATATAGAAATAACCCCGCTCGTCTTTACAGACAAGGCTTTGACTGATGTCAAACGCATCCATTCGCTTATGAAGTAGGAATATACAAATTTAGAATTTGCCACAGGTGAACACAGAAAACTTTAGATATTATTGAGTACAAATTGAAACATACTTTTGACCATAAAGTAGGCATAATCTCAGACACTCATGGCCTTGTCAGGCAACGTGTTGTCAAATCATTTAAAGACGTAGATTTGATTGTGCATGCGGGAGATGTTGGAAAACCAGAGGTGCTTGAAACCCTGCAAGCTATTGCCAGGGTTTATCCTGTTCGTGGAAATGTTGACGGTGGTAAATGGACTGACAACCTGCCTTTCACTGAAGTAGTAAAAGTGGGTCAGGCATATTTATATGTCCTTCACGACATTAATGCACTTGATCTGGACCCGGTTGCAGCTGGATTTAACGCTGTTATCAGCGGCCACTCACACGTGCCTAAGATCGAGGAGCAAAACGGAGTGTTGTTTCTAAACCCCGGAAGCGCGGGACCTAAACGGCTTAAATACTCTGCTTCCATAGCGTTTTTGTATGTAAATGGAGTTTCGATAGACGCTGAAATAGTGGAGTTAGAATAATAAAGGACATCAAACATTATATCATCTATTAAAGCTATACTCTGTAATCATAATGTTGTTTCTCTTCCGATTCTCCTATAATTCTTTTTAAGATTATTTTCTGGCTTTTTTCTTTTGTTTTCGCAAGAGAATCAGGATAAGAATCCATTAACTTATGATAATATTGATTCATATGTGCAAAATCCTTTTCTACTTCTTCTTCAGTAAATTCTAAGATTGTTTCATAATAATTAATTGCAATATGGTATTCTTTCATCCTATCAAACATTTGGCCTAACGCCAGGTAAAGCAAAGGATTATTTGGTGCAATCTCAAGCCCCTTATTAAATAGTTCTTCAGCTTTATCATATTCTTTATTGTCTCCATAAATAAACCCAAGTATACCAAGAGCATAAACATCCTTATTATTTAATTCCAAAGCCTTCATGTAACTATCTTTAGCTTTATTAACTGTAGCGGTAACAGATGATTTCATTAAAATCCCTATTAACTGTTGCATCTTCGAATTTCTTAAATAAGCATCTCCTCTAACAATATAGTTTCTGAAGTCATCCGGAAAATATTCAACAAGTTGGTCCATTAAACCAAGGTTCCCACTATCAAATATTATATTTACAACCTCTTCATGATATCTTTCATAATCAATACTTTCAATGCTACTAATTACATTTGACTTTGCATGACTATGATATTCATCGTCATCCAAAACCAATCTTTCCAGTTTATTCAATGCTCTGGTTTGGGCACATCCAATTAGAGAAATCAATATAGTGACAACGCCTGCTACAGTTCCAAATTGTAATAAATATTTCTTCTTCATTAAAGAATTATAACCTAAATTGAACGATTTTTGTATTGTATAGTACTGTAGCTATCCACTACTCCATTTTCTTCTTTATTATTTTATCCATATCCTTCTGGATCTGTTCTTCTGCTGATTCTTTTGCTTCGTGGTAACATACGTAGCAGATATCACCCTTTTCGGTCTTCATCTTTTTCCACTCATCTTTAACGCCCAGGTAACGTCCACATTTCCAGCAATTAGCCATTAATTTCTCAAAGAAGGGTTTTTAACATGATTAACAAGATGAACTGGATTTGTCAAATATCCTTTTTTGTCCTCTTACCTTGTCTAATGTTTTTAAAGTCCTTCTAATCTGCGCCCAAAGAAGCTTCTTCGCAACAGATTTTCTATTATCTTATTCCCGGGTTCGAATTTATTTAATTGACTTAATCCCAGGTTTTTTATTGCCGCTTCTATAAGTTTTTCTTCAGAATTATTACCCGCATAAAAGGTCCCGGCCTCTACCAGGGCTTCTTTTGGAACGAGGCCGATTATCTCACTCCCCGTTGCCTCCATGCCAAACTCTCTGGCTTGAGTCTTTACGGTCTCAAATGCCGTATGAATCGGGGTTTCCTTATAGTCAGTCAGGTTCATGGAGACCTGTGATATATTGTATTCTCTTAATTCAACACCTATTGCCTTTACACATTTTAGAATCCCGGGGACTCTTTTCTTCTCACCAGTCTCGTCCGTAATCATAGAACCAGATTCTCTCACCTTCCTTGCTATCTCGTTAGCAACACGAATATCATCAAAACTCAGGTTCACGTTATAGGCAATCAGGAAAAATCTGGCACCAATCACTGTTGCACCGGATTTCCTGACCTTATCATTGTACTCTGCCGGCCCGTAATCCGGTACCCAATCTCTCAGCTTTTGCTCCAGGCCTTCATATTCTCCTTTTCTGATATTTTCAAGGTTTCTTCTTTCTTCTGATCTTGCAGCATCTTCATATAGATATACAGGGATGCCCAGTTTCTCCCCTACTTCGCTTCCCAGTTCGTTTGCTAATTTCACACACTCTTCCCTTGTTGCATTGGCAACAGGTATTATCGGACAGACGTCAGTAGCGCCTATTCTTGGATGCTCTCCCTTTTGCCGTGACATATCTATAAGCTCCGACGCAGTTGAGATCGCAGTAAAGGCTGCTTCTTTTACACCGGAAGGCTCCCCGACAAAGGTTATTACAGTCCTGTTGTAGTCCTTGTCAGGTTCTACATTCAAGAGCTTGACATTTTGGGTTGATCTTACCGCTGATGCAATCTTATCTATAATATCCAGGTCTCGACCTTCACTGAAGTTTGGTACACATTCGATGATATTTTTATCTGTAGGCATAATTATCTATGTCAGAAAATTATTTAACAGGATCATATCCCGATCCGCCAAATGGATGACATCTCAGTACCCTCCAGATACCCTTTAATATCCCTACTACAATACCTCTTTTCTCAATTGCTTCAACTACGTATTGTGAACATGTTGGGTAGAAGCGGCATGAGGGATGTAAGAGAGGAGACAGAATTGCCTGATAAACCTGTACAAATTTAATTAATAAATATTTCATTTTGCTAATTCTTCATTAATTTGTGACAGGATCTTCTTAAATTTATCTTCTACTGCCCTTAGTGAAAGATCCGTCAACCCCGGCCTTGGAATTATTATTATGTCTACACCTTTGCTCAACAAACTTTTGTTTAATCTGTATGCCTCTCGAAAGATTCGCTTAAACCTGTTACGCTTAGGCGCATTACCATATTTTCTTCCCACAACAAGACCCAGTCGGGAGACAGGATCATCATTTAATAACGCATATATCTTTACCTGATCGTTGCCGTAGGCCTTTCCTTTATCAAAGACCCTCTGGAATTCTTTTCTCTTCAGCAGGCGTTCTTTCTTGGTAAAACGTTGATCCATTTTTCTAATATTAATGTTTTTAAATCATATATTCAAGGAGAAACAAAACACATCTTCACCATCAATGTCATTTTGCATTTTAACTTGACAGTATGTTCTTTGCTGATAGAATAATTCGATTAATCTGAACTCTCTATTTTATTCATCAACCCCCCATTGATTTCCCTTTTGCGAAAGGGGAAAAAATGAAAACACATCGTAAACAATGAAAATAGCCTTGAATGCAAGGTACTATTATATTTAGTGTTAGAGGAATCTATTGGAAACTCTTGAAAAAACCAGAATTGAAAAATTAAACAAACTCAAGGATAAGGGAGTCGAACCTTATGGTGCATGTTACAAAAACGCCACACCTTTGAACGAAGTAATAGAGAGTTACTCGGAGGAAGACGAAGGAAAGAAGGTAAAATGCGCCGGCAGGATCATGACCATAAGACCTCATGGTAAGGCTTCATTTCTTCACATAAAGGATTGGACAGGCAAACTTCAGGTTTATGTAAAGCTCAACACTGTGGGTGAAGAAAAATATGAAATTTTTCGTCTGTTGGACCTGGGTGACATAATTGGTGTTGAGGGTGGATTAGTTAAGACTCGAACCGGCGAAATAACCATCTTTGCTGATGACATTACCGTGCTTTCCAAAGCCCTGCTTCCGCCACCAGAAAAATGGCATGGATTGAAAGATGTAGAAATCAGATACAGGCAGCGTTACATCGACCTCTCATCAAATGATGATGTAATGAATCTTTTTTTGAAGAGATCTAACATTATAAAATCAATCAGGAATTTCCTTGATGACAGAAAGTTTGTTGAAGTTGAAACCCCTATGATGCAGCCCATTCCTGGAGGAGCGGTGGCAAAGCCTTTTATTACCCATCATAACGTATTGGACATGG
>CAXGMX010000121.1:0-6572 GCA_964010955.1 uncultured bacterium | reverse complement strand
TAATAAATGGATTGAGATAAAGTGAGAAATGGTTTATAAGGTCCTGTTAATGTGGCAGGGTTAAACAGTACTTTTCATTAAAAATAGAAAGAATAAATAATTATTGTTCTTTATAAGCATTTACTATGTATTATTATAACTATACAATATCAAAGGGTATGCGTCATATTTCTGTCGATCTTACGTTAACATACAATATTCATTACGGTAAATCATTATGTTTATAGAAATTAATAAATGTTAGGAGATTACATGATATCAATACACAAAATCGACGAAAAACTTAATTCTTTTTTTCAAGCGCTATGGGCATATGTTACATCGATTCTCCATTGCTATTTTGTTCATTTGGTTCGGGCTATTGAAGCCTTTTGGCCTTGAGACAACAACCTCATTGATTGCACATACGATCTACTTTGGGGATCCTGAAACGATGGTAAAGATTCTTGGCTGGTGGGAGGTGGGCATAGGGTTAACTTTGATGGTGAGAAAACTGGTGCGTATTGCTTTTGCATTGATTGTGATTCGACTTCCTTTTATCTTGCTGGCTTTCATTTTAATGCCCGACGTCTGTTATGTACATTTCCCTTTTGCGCTTACACTCGAGGGGCAATATCTCATTAAGGACTTGACATTGTTCGCGGCGACCATCGCAATAGCGGGTATGCTTGATAAGCCAAGCTCCTCTGAAGTGCGACATTAACATTTAATTCTGCGACTGACTAAACATGGACAGACCCGCCAAACAAACCGTCGGGTAAACACTATTTATTTGTACTTCGCTTCTTCTACCTGGCTCAGGATTTCTGTTCGATATCGAACAGAGGTCCCTGTATCCACGTACTATGACATTTCGGACACTTGCCGGGCTTGTGCAATTTATCTTTATTAAATTCGAAATCACACTTACGGCAGTATGCGGGTGTAATGACCAGACGATCATTGGCATGCTTAAGACTCTTGATAAGATGCCTGAGATCGTCCGCAACATCCTTCTGAGATACCCGCAGGTGACTTGCAATGTTCACCAGGTCCATGGAACCGTTCCGAAGCAGCACAATTAGATCCTTACGTAACATAGGCAACTTTTCAAATTAAATTTTAATAGGAACTACTGTACTACCTCTTGTAAGAGCTGCAGGTGTAATTTCCCACTGTATTGATAAGCTGTTTTTCACACGCTTCCCGGTAGAAATTATCAATCTCAGTGGCCAGCTTTACAGACGGCCTTTCAAGTGTTTTGAACAAATTAGCCATGGACACCGTGACCTTTCTAATGGCTTTGGCTAGTTTTGCTATTTCAGCTGTTTTTTTCTTTTCAGGTTCTTCTTCTTTCATTTCTCATCCCCTTTATCAATACCACCGTTTACCAGTGCCTTTTGGAGTATTTGTATTGAGTGGGTTGTTTTTACCTTAGAATTCTTGCCCGCAAATCCATCGGCTATCTGCATTACACAACCGGGACAGTTAGTCGCAACGGTGTTCGCACCACTCCTTTCAATCGAAGCCACCTTTCTCTCAAGCATCTTCAGTGTTAGATCGTAATGAATTATGGTAAAAATCCCGCCACCACCACAGCACGCACCGGCTTGATCCATTTCAACATAATTAGAAGATTTCTTCAAGACATTTCTTGGCTCATCAGATATACCGCGTACCCATAAAAGATGACATGGGTCATGATATGTCACTTTTTCTTTAACAGGATTTGCTTCGTATTCATCACCACAATACTTTTCAATAAACTCTGAGATGTCATAGATCTTATCCGACATCGGCTGCCATGATGGACCCAGCGTACGCAGGTAATCCATTTTAATAGTCTTGGTACAGGTTGCACAGGCAGTTACTATTGCATCGAGTTTGTGTGATTCAAACACTTCTCTATTTAAGTCAGCCAGTTTTTTACTGGATTTGTAATCACCCATTGAAGATGAAGGTGTTCCGCAGCACAATTGACCTTGTGGTACAACCACCTCTATGTTCATCCTGTTAAGAACATCAACCACCGCCTCTGCAATATCAACGTAAATGTAATTAATCAAACATCCTGTAAACAGCCCTACACGCATTCGCGGATTTTTTAGTTTTTTAGTTTCGCGAAGCTTTTTTAATGCACTTTTCTTTGCCAAAGTAGGTATCCATCTCTTGCCCATAAACAAAAGTGGGAGATGACGCATCTGTCCTCTTTTCTTCATAGGTATAAACCTTTGAATCTTAGAGCTTATCTTCAGCATTGTGTCGAAAAGTATCCTTCTGGGCAATATGTATCTGAAGATTATCCTTGGCAGCAAGGGAACGCCCATATTCTCAGCAACTCCACGAAGCATGGCCGAAATGATTACTTCGTAATCTACCCCCGAAGGACAAACCGTTCGACACCTCATACACTTTTTGCAGGAATACACATAGTCACGCAGCTTGTCAGTGTAGACTATCTGTTTGTCTCGAAGGGCCTCGGCAAGGCTGATGCGTCCACGCGAAACCATTGACTCATCACCCGTTTCCAGAAAAACAGGGCAAACGGTATGACACTTACCGCATTTCGAACATTTACTTACTTCTTCTTTCCAATCAGTACTCATTATTGTAAATCCTAATTTCTTATGACAAAAACATCTTGCCGGGATTCATAATCCCTTTCGGATCAAAAAAGCTCTTAAATCTTTTCATTATCGCCAACTCTTTAGGTGAAATTTCCAACTCCATAAATTGAGACTTCTTATTTCCTATTCCGTGTTCGCCTGAAATCGTTCCCTCAACAGCTACTACTTCCCTCATAACTTTATTCACAATACTCTCCGCTAACTCCGCCTGGCCCGGATCGTCATTATACATTATGTTTACGTGTATATTGCCGTCGCCTATGTGTCCAAAGTTTGCGATATAAATTGTCTGGTGTTCGTTTATCTGATCTACCTTCTGCAATATTTCCTTGATCTTACTTCTGGGCACACAGATATCTTCATTTATCTTATGGGGAGCAATATTGTACAATGCGGGAGAGATCGAACGTCTGGCAGCCCAGATAGCCTCTCTCTCCTTTGCTGTCTCAGCTACTTTAGTACTGAATGCCTTGTTTTTCTTACATGCATTTTCAACTACAGGCATTTCATGACTTATACTCTCCTCAGTTCCATCAATATCAATTAATAACAATGCTTTCACGTCCTCGCCAATGTCAGTTCCGGTATAGCTGCGTACTGCATTTATGGTCATCTTGTCCATAAATTCCAGTGTACGCGGTAAAATATTATTATCTATAATCAGATCAGCAGCATCAATAGCGTCATCTCTATCACTGAAATAAGCAGCAAGAGTTTCAATCTTCTTCGGTTTGGGAATAAGTTTTACGGTTATTTTGGTAAAGACTCCCAATGTCCCTTCAGAACCTATAAAAAGCCTCGTCAGGTCATAGCCGGTAACACTCCTTAACGTCTTTCTCCCTGTGTTAATTACAGACCCGTCAGGAAGGACTATCTCCAGGGCAAGTATATAATCCCGTGTAACTCCGTATTTCAACCCGGTTATCCCTCCGGCACATTCAGCAACGTTACCTCCAATAGTAGAAAATGCGGCGCTTGAAGGGTCCGGTGGATAGAATAGATCAAACTTTGCAATTTCATCCTGCAAATCTTTTGTAACTACACCCGGTTCAACCGTTGCAACAAAATCCTCGGGACATATTTCAATTATTCTATTCATACTCTTTAAATCAAAAACAATCCCACCCATAAGCGGTACCGCCCCACCGGTAAGCCCTGTGCCTGCCCCCCTTGCATATATCGGTATTTCATATTTATTTGCAATTTTTAATGTATTAGAAACATCGGATGTACCGCCTGGCCTTACAACGATATCCGGAAGTGCCTTCTGCTTAGTACCGTCATAAGAATAGCATATCCTGTCTTCAATCGCCGACAGTACCTTTTCTCTCCCCACAGCTTTAATCAACTCTCTTAGCACTCTCTGGTGTTTACTGTCTTCTGTTTTAGTCTTTCCAAAAAGCTTCATTGCTCACCTGTTCCTATACAAAAATCTTTCCCGGGTTCATAATACCTTTCGGATCAAACATCTTCTTTAGATCTTTCATTATTTCAATTTCATGAGGCGCAAGCTCTAACTCTACAAACTCAGCTTTCGCATCACCCACACCATGTTCCGACGTAATAGTTCCACCGATCGATACCACTTCCTTCAATATTTGAGATACCAGTTTATGGACGGATAAATCCATTTCTTTCCCATCATCATGAATTACGTTGAGGTGGATGTGGCCTTCGCCGATATGTCCGAATGCCGCCACCTGTATTGAATATGTCTTGCTGAGTTCATAAACACTTTTTAATACCTTTCTAACCTTACTTCTCGGAACACAAAAATCATTGTTGAACTTCATCGAAGCAATTTTAAAGAGAGATGTGGAAACAGATTTCCTGACATTCCATAATGCGTCCCTTTCATCATCTGTTTTTGCAATTGAAGTCTTCAATGCACTGTTTTCACTGCAGAGAGCGTCTATCCTGGAAATATCATTTGCTGCATTCTTTTCATTCCCATCTACATCAATAAGCAACAACGCCTCCGCTTCTTCCGGAATCCCTTTTCCCGCAGACCCTCTCACAGTGTCAACGCATGTTTTATCTACAAATTCCAGTGAGCGAGGGTACAAATGATTCTTTATTAAGATGGAGTCTGTAGCATTCAGAGCACTGTCAATATCTTTAAAATAAGCCATAACGGTTCCTATCTTCGCCGGTAATGGTAACAGTTTTAACGTTATTTCTGTAAACACGCCCAGAGTCCCTTCAGACCCGACAAAAAATCTGGTTAAATCGTATCCGACTACGCTCCTGAGCGTTTTACTCCCCGTATTTATGACCGAACCATCAGGCAGGACGATCTCCAGGGCAAGGACGTAGTCCCTCGTTACCCCATATTTCATGCCCGTCATCCCTCCCGTACATTCTGCCACGTTTCCTCCAATAGTTGAGAATCCGGCACTCCCCGGTTCAGGCGGTAAAAAGTCGATGTTTTGCCGCTTCGTCCTGCAAATCTTTTGTAACAACACCGGGTTCTACGGTTACTGTCAGATCCCTTGCATTTAACTCTACTATCCTGTTCATATTCTTTAGATCCAGGGCAATGCCACCCTTTATGGGAACAGACCCATCGGAGAGACCGGTTCCTGCTCCCCGCGGACAAATCGGAATGCAATGTTGATTTGCGATTGATATTATTTTTAAGACATGTTCTGTTGAATGAGGCCTTACCACCAGATCAGGTATAGACTTTTCCTTTGTAGCGTCAAAGGAATAACATACCCTCTCCTCAATGTTATCAAAAACATTCTCCCTGCCGATGGAATCACAAAACTCCTCAAATACTTTTGCCTGGATTTTATTATGGGGATTTTGTTCCATTTATCTGTTTATAAATGGCTCCGGCCAACTTGCCTGTTCCGATCGGACAGGTTGACCTTCCCCGGACAAAAAACGCCGAGGACTTTAATTGACCCTACATTTATAAATTTTTCCTACCATTCAAAAGTAACACGACAAAGGCATATTTCCACATCTTTTTAAAACTATATTCGGTTAAGTAGATTTCTAATAATTATTTATACAAAATGCAATGCAAACTATTTTATTGGTTTTTTAAAGTTTTATATTGTAGTATGCATTTTTATAATAATAAAAAACTAATCCGAGAATCTGAAAATATTACACAATGAAGATAGTTGTAATCTCAGATATTCATGGAAATCTGGAAGCTCTGAACAAAGCATTGGAATATATTGACAAGCTGGAAGGAGAAACGCGTCGTTGTCTGCCTTGGAGACATTGTTGGTTATGGCCCAAACCCGGCTGAATGCTTCAAGATGATTGAGTCGCTCACAGACAAAATATGTCTTGGTAACCATGAATATGCTTTCCCGGATGAAGATTTTGATTATCAAATGGCAATGTATGCACGTGAAGCTATCAGATGGACAAGGAGTATCGTGGGAGAAGAAATCAGAGAGGCAATCAACAGATTGCCTCTCCAGATAGAGGAAGACAACGTACTTTATGTCCATGCATCACCGGACGATCCAATGCAATGGAAATATATTACTAACGCCCGTAATGCATATTCTAGTTTGATAGAAATGAAACATTCTCTCTGTTTTGTCGGGCATTCACATATCCCGGGGATATATACTTACAATGAATTACATGGAAACAGCAATAAAGCAACTTTATCCAGGGATGATAAAACAATCGTTAATGTCGGAAGTGTAGGTCAACCACGTGACGGCTCCCCGATGCTGTCATTTGCAGTATTTGACGATGACAATTGGAGTGTAGAGATAATAAGATTAGAATATAACTATCAAGAAACAATGACAAAGATTGAAAATACCAATCTTCCACTGTTCCTGGCTGAAAGACTTGCAAGAGGTTTTTGAATCTTCCAAATACACAGAGGGTTTTATTAAAATAAAAGAATCATCTCAAGTCTGCTTTTCGGACAATCCAGTATTGACTTAACAGAACCGAGATGTTCGATAAGGTTGCAATATGTTTTTA
>CAXGMX010000120.1:0-6603 GCA_964010955.1 uncultured bacterium | reverse complement strand
CATGTAAAAGCCTTCTCTAATACTGGAAAAAGACCGTGTCCGGTTACAGGGTTTCTTGCAAGGACGTCCACGTCTCCAACCGATCCTGAAAATAACCCTCTATCTGACTTTTTAATTAACTCTCTGACAGTGATTAAGTGATTAAAAACTTCAACTTCTACTGATTTTTTAAGAAATTTGTAACTTATGAGAGGAAGAGTCATTAAAAAGACAGTAAAAGCAATTCCAATCGTAATAAAAACCTTTTTGGTACTCTATTTAATTTTCTATTATATTTGAAATGTAAATGTGTTAATAAAAACCACTATTTGTTATCAAATGCGTACGAAATCGCTAAGAATATAACATTGACGGTACAATTTCTCCAATAAAAAATTACGGTTTATGTATGGGTGTACTGCAATGCTACTGGCAGGTCTGTCTTTCAGCACGACTATACGCCACTACTTTTTGCAATTTTGCTTGCTCAAATTATTGAACATTAATAGAATGTTCGGTATTGGACTTCCATGAAAGTTTAGCAAAATAAATCAGCAATCATAAGGAGTTAATTTAAGATGAAGGTTTTGGTAATTGGTGGTGGCGGAAGGGAACATAGTCTTGTATGGAAGATTGCGCAGTCCCCGGAAGTAAGTAAGATTTTTTGTGCACCCGGGAATCCGGGCATTTCAGAACTCGCCGAATGTATAGACATTACTGCAGATCAGACAAGCCTGCTTTGTGAATTTGCTGTTAAAGAAGATATAGGTCTTACTGTTGTAGGCCCGGAGGCCCCTTTGGTAGATGGGATTGTGGATGTTTTTAGTAAACATAATTTAAAAGTATTTGGGCCTGACCAGAAAGCGGCAATCCTGGAAGATAGCAAGGTGTTTTCAAAACTCCTTTTAAGGAAGCACGGTATTCCAACTGCAGACTTTAAATGTTTCGATGACCATAGCCAGGCCAGGCATTATGTATTGTCGAGAGGAGCGCCAATAGTGGTAAAGGCAGATGGGTTGAGTAAGGGTAAAGGAGTATTTGTCTGCAAAACCAATGACGAGGCGCTGCTGGCAATAGACTCTATAATGAAGGACAGGGTGTTTGGAAATGCTGGAGATCAGGTTGTAATTGAAGAATGTCTGATAGGAGAAGAGGTTTCTCTGCTGGCCTTTACGGACGGAAGGACCATCGTGCCCATGGAAAGCTCCCAGGATCACAAGACGGTTTATGACGGCGATGAAGGTCCAAATACAGGGGGGATGGGAGCTTATTCACCTGTACCAATTATGACATCTGAATTATACCGCGGGATAGAGAAAGACATACTTGTGCCGACAGTTCACGCTATGAATAAAGAAGGAAGGCCTTATAAGGGGGTTATTTACATTGGCTTGATGATAACGTCTGCCGGGCCTATGGTATTGGAATTTAATGTTCGTTTGGAGACCCGGAGGCTCAGGTAATACTTACTCGAATGAAGAGTGATATTGTTCCAATAATGCTGGCTACAATTTCAGGGGATCTGGACAATGTAGATTTGGAATGGCTTCCGCAGGCATCTGTCTGTGTTGTAATGGCTTCAGGTGGCTATCCAGGTCAATATGACAATGGAAAAGAAATTAAGGGACTGGATTCATTAAAAAATCAAGAGGGTATATCTGTCTTTCATGCCGGCACTAAATCTAAAAATGAAAAAATTGTAACGAATGGCGGGCGAGTCTTGAACGTTGTTGCCTGTGGCAGGGATATAAAGGAAGCACAGAAGAAGGTGTATGAAGCTGTAAGTAAAATATCATTTGACGGTGCACATTATCGCAGGGACATTGCCGATAAGGCTATAAAATGAATGATAACTTGTCATCTATTAAAGGTGTAGCTGAGAAATTAGGCAGGGGTGCAAAGGCTATTTCTGAAGAGATCAGGGAAAGGGTACCTGTTTATCTTGATCTGTTAAAAACACTTGCCAGCCTTGGCAGAAATATATCACTTGATGTTGACAGGGGGGAGATAAAGATCAAAGAGGGTTTTATCAATGATTATGTGAAAGAAATATCCATTGGGGATAAGAACTTGCAATCAATTAGAGTTAACTGTATGGATGGGAATGCATCTTTCTTTATAGAACTGAAAAAATTCTTTTTTGAAGGCGTAATAGAGATACCGTTTAAGGTTGAAGGTTTTATATTCAATAAGGACAGAAGGACAGTTACCTTTAAACTTGGTGAAAAGAAAATAGAAAAAGTGAATAAATACTATTCAAAGATTTTATTCTGGTTTAGTTTGTCAGTAATAAGCATATTTTATAAAAAGGGTGAGGGTGCAAAAAAGAGCATTTTTCGTGAGGATTCACTTACGGTTCATCCTGACGGTACACATACTATAGACCTTAACAAGATTCCTGAGTTAAGAGAATTGTTTGAAAAAGATATGGCGAACATAAAATACTGGGATCTGATTTCAATAGACAAGTTATCATTTGAGAAAGGCCTGGTAATACTCAAGCTTTCACATAAACTCGCAACAATAATAAGAATATGCATTGGAATTGTTGAAGTTTTACCAAAAGGCCGACTGATCAGGCCATTATTAAACAGGTTTTAGAAAAACTTTCTTGACAAATTAATTCTAATATATATAAGTAATTTTTGTTTATTTGCAGTAGACAACCGAGCAAGTTAAGAAATTGTAAGAGTAATTTAAAGCAATGTTAATATCATAGAACCTGATTGTCACGCTGTATAATTCAGGCTGGCAGGTAACAATCGCTACAAGTTATTCTTTATCTTACTTCTTAATGATAGGGGGTAGAGAATGGAAGCATACGGTCGACATCTTTTACTTGAGATGTGGGATTGTAACAGGGAAATCCTTGAAGATGCTGAAAAGATAACACAGATCATGTGTGATGCAGCTGGTGATGCAGGGGCAACCGTAGTCAAATCAATTCACCACGAGTTTAATCCTCCGGGAATAACCGCTGTAGCTATCTTATCAGAGTCTCATATTTCAGTTCATACATGGCCGATCGAGGGCTATGTGGCGGTTGATATATTTACCTGCGGTACAGTAGCTGATCCTCAATTAGCGATTAAGGGCTTACTGGAGGCTTTCGAGCCCAAAGATCACACTTCCATTGAGATAAAGAGGGGATCTCCATATAAAAAAGAGACTATGCTGTCTAAAGTCTATTCTGAAACTTAGGGGACATAAACTGAAGAAAGACCTTCCTTCACGATGGATTTATGACTATTTTAGTCCTTTTGAAGTCCACAAGCACGCCATAAAAAGCACCATATATCACGGGTATTCGGACATCCAGGAGATAGTAGTAGCAGAAACTGAAAACTTCGGCCGATGCCTTATCCTCGATAATGAATTTCAATCATTTGAGCTGGACGAGTTTATCTACCACGAAGCCCTTGTACAGCCAGCCTTGATACTGCACCCCAAACCCGAAAAGGTAGCCATCATAGGAGGAGGAGAGGGTGCTACCTTGAGAGAGGTACTTCGTTACAAGACAGTCAACAAGGCCATGATGGTGGATATTGACGAAAAGGTGGTGGAGTGTGCCGGGAAATACCTGCCAACCTTCCATAACGGCAGCTTTACTGATAAAAGGACAGTGCTTACTTTCGGAGACGGCCGCAAATTCATAGAAGACTCTGTTGATGCATTTGACGCTGTCATCATGGACATTACGTGTCCCCTGGAAGAAGGTCCTTCATATAAACTCTTTACCAGAGAATTTTACGAAATAGTGAGGCAAAAGCTAACGCCACACGGTTTACTATCAATACAGGCAAGCACCACTTCTCCCGTAGCTCTCAAAACATATACCGTTCTTAACAAAACACTGAGAGAGGTATTCCCTAATGTATTCCCGTATGCCGCTTATATTCCATCCTTTGCTCTACTTTGGGGCTTCTGCCTCGCCACAAATGATCTCAATCCTTATCAGGTAAGTAGGGAGGAAATAGACCAGAGGATCACTGAGAGGGTTGATGGCGAATTAAGGTTCTATGATGGTATTACCCATCAGGCGCTCTTTAATCTTCCGAAATATATAAGGAAAGCCCTGAAAGAACAGACACACATAAACAGAGACAACAAACCCCTTATGGAACAATACCCCGGCTTGGATAAGTAAGAATAATTGTAACTCATTTAGCCCATTGAATTTTTATTTTCCCACCTCTCCGTTTACACTATTAACCAGCCATAAACTCCCATTTATGACGTTTTCTCAACAGGAATAACTTACAATCCGGTAATTTTTGTCAGGCTGCTGAATCTACTCTGACAAATCAGCAGTGAATTTATACTTGAAATAGGTGTAAAATGGTTGTATCTTTCTATAAAACCAGAATTTAACGTATTCACATATAGGAGTAATCTTTGTTAAAATCTAAAGTCTATCTGATATTAATTATAATATTTTCTGTGATCGGGTGTATCCTCATAGGAGGATATGTTGCTCTTAAAACATT
Source organism: uncultured bacterium (assembly GCA_964010955.1). Lineage (GTDB taxonomy): Bacteria > Planctomycetota > Brocadiia > Brocadiales > Scalinduaceae > Scalindua. Next base: position 2,137 of record CAXGMX010000120.1, on the reverse strand, counting down.
TACATCAGAAAAGGCAATCAAAACAAGGTTTACAGAGAGATTGGAAGCCCTCACTGGAGGTAAGTTAACCATAGAGCAAGCTCATTTTGACCCGTTCAAAGGACTTAAACTGAGTAATTTCAAATTTGAAGGGAAAAATCCGAAGAATTTACGCATAGAGGGGGAAAGTATTTTAATCAGACATGAACCATTGGCCTTATTAAGGGGAGAGATTTTAATAAACAGTATTATGATAGTATCTCCTGAATTATTCCTGGTCAGGGAAAAAGGCGCAATATGGGGATTTCTAAACGGTGTTAAGGCCATGTTGGATCATTCAGGAATAAGTTACCCAACAGATCAACTGGGAAGGGGGGTTGTTGTCAAGGCCGCTAATGTACATGTGTATGATGATGTAATATTCAGGGAAGGTGTCTTAAATATTGAAAACGTGGATTTTTTTGGCCAGCAATTAGGGGGTTCGTTGAGGGACATACATATTAAAGGTATCGTCAATGATGGGCTTTGGAAGGGATTAGAGATTGATGTTGATACAAATCTTGCCACACCGGAACTGAAGTTAGTAGCCCAAACCAGAGATAAGACTATGACTGAAGAAATTATGAAAGAATTACCCGTAATAGGAGAAAAGTTCTGGAAGACATATTCACCTACAGGAAAATTTAACTTCGATTGTACTCTTGATTATAACAACAAGGATGATAAGAGAAAGATGGACTATTTATTGGAACTTGATGTAGTTGATGGTGAAACCACATACGTAAAATGGCCGTTTTTAGTAAAGCACGTAAACGGCAAATTAGAATATTCCAGAGATGGTGTGTATTTAAAGAGTATTAAGGGAGATGTTCAAAACGAGGGGCAGCAGATCCATGGTGAAATTGATGCATTCTTTAGTGTTAGCGATTCAAGAAAAAGCATAAATTTGAGTGTTCCGGGCTTTAATGTTACTGAAAAGTTTATGAAAATGATCCCTGATGTTGGAGAAAAGGTCTGGAACGATTATCATCCGAAGGGTAATATCGACTTAACAATAAAATATGAAAGCAATGAAGATAAATCCGTTACTGATTTTCTGGCTAAAGCATCATGTAAAGGGATTAAAGCAGAAAATCCATTCGTTCCTTACGACATATCTAATATTATCGGGCTTGTTGAAGCGGATGGTAAAAATGTTTACTTAAAAAATATGAGTGGATATCTTCTAAATGAATCTAAAGTCAACCGTTCCATGATTGACGGAGTGATTAACCTGAAAACCAAAGAAAAGAGATTTGTTGTCTCAATTCCGAATCTGGATATGACAGAAAAACTTATCAAGAGTGTTCCGAATAATGGAGAAGGTATATGGGCCAAATATAAACCGACGGGACAGGTTGATTTTATGCTCAATTACAGGGGGTTTGAAGATAGCAGTAAGGACGAATATGTAATTACTGTAGACGGGAAGGGCGATGAGGTTGAATATGCGGATTTATCGATTGAACTTACAGACATTATTGGGAGAGTTGTAGTCAGCAAAAATGATGTTCAGTTAAAAAATTTACGTGGCTACATGATTAATGGTGATCAACTTGCGCGTATTGTCGGTGATGGTGTATATAAACTCAGAAGCAAAGACAAGAAAACACTATTTAATGTTTTTGATTTAATGGTAACTGATGAATATTTAGATAAGTTTCCAAAACTACTGAGGAAAGACTGGTTTAAGATTGAACCTGTCGGATGGGTAAATGTAATATTGAACGATGAGGTAAATGATACTAATGGTAAAGATATACATTCCGTCATCGTTGATACCAAGGGATGTAAATTTCTGTTGACCATCATACCTGTAGCTATATCAGATATAGACGGCAGGGTAAACGTTGAGGGGGGACAACTGACAATCAGAAATCTTAATGGAACATACTGTGGCGGCAGGATAAATGGCTCGGTAGAGGCAGACATAACATCGCCAAATGGAGAATATTCTGGAAAATTCAATTATGATAAATTATCTTTAAAGAAATTAATGAATAGCTTTGTAAAAGAAACGAAAACAACATCCAAAGAAAAACGGCAGAAAGTAAAGAAGACCTCTAAGAAAACGACTAGTAAAAGAGCAAAAACCAAAGTAGCACCACAAAAGCTTTCT